>JADLAJ010000067.1 GCA_020848255.1 Chitinophagales bacterium | reverse complement strand
TCCTATTTCCTCACCGGTAGATTTTAAATCGGTGGTGGAGATTTCAAAAAATATTTCAGGACCCACCATCTGCGCACTTACCCGTGCCGTAGCGGCGGATATTGACTGTGCGGCGGAAGCCTTGAAATTTGCGAAACGCGGTCGTATTCACACCGGCATTGGTGCTTCCGACATTCACATCAAAAATAAATTAAAAACCACCCGTGAAAATATTTTAGAGAAAGCAGCATGGGCCACCAAATATGCGCGCAACTATGTAGATGATGTGGAATTTTTCTGCGAAGATGCCGGTCGTGCAGACCTGGAATTTTTAGCAAAAATGGTGGAAACCGTAATTGCTGCCGGAGCTACTGTGGTGAATATCCCAGACACAACAGGTTATTGCCTGCCGGAACAGTACGGCGCAAAAATCGCGTATTTAATGAATAATGTCCCCAACATCGACAAAGCGATTTTATCAGCGCATTGCCACAACGATTTGGGTATGGCTACGGCGAACTCCATGGCGGCGTTGCAAAATGGCGCGCGACAAGTGGAAGTAACCATGAACGGAATCGGCGAACGTGCAGGAAATACTTCATTAGAAGAAGTGGCGATGATTTTGAAATCGCATGAAGCGAACCTGCATTTGCAATGCGATATCAACATCAAAAAAATATATCCGACTTCGCGTTTAATTACGCGTTTGATGCGCATGCCGGTACAGCCGAACAAAGCGATTGTGGGACGTAATGCCTTCTCGCATTCTTCCGGTATTCATCAGGATGGCGTGTTGAAAAACAGAGAAAACTACGAAATCATTGACCCGCACGATGTGGGCGTACCTGAGTCATTAATCGTATTAACCGCAAGAAGCGGTCGTGCGGCATTGAAACACCGTTTGGAAAAAATCGGGTTTGAAATGGATCAGGCACAGCTCGACGAAACGTATAAAAAATTCCTGGATGTTGCCGATCAGAAAAAAGAAATCTACGATGAAGATTTACTGGAAATGATGGGACAAAGCCGTGAAGGGAAAATTTATGAAATAGATTATCTGGAAGTGCATTGCGGAAAACGTCATCAGGCAACCGCTACGGTGGCTTTACTGAAAAACGGTGTACGTACCGTAGAAATTGCGGATGGTTGCGGTCCGGTGGATGCTACCTTAAAAGCCATTGATAAAATTGTAAAAGAACCTGTTCGTCTGGAAGAATACTTGGTACAAGCCATCACCGGCGGCAGCGATGATACCGGCAAAGTGCATATTCAGGTTTCTAAAGATGGAGTTTTCTATTACGGCTTTGGCAATGATACAGATGTAATTTACGCTACAGCAAAAGCGTATGTAGATGCGTTGAATAAGTTGTAATCACGCCGATTTCATTTCGATCCGCCGACTGGCGGAGAGAAACCTCGCTTCAGATTTCCTGTGTCACATAAATTACAAAACTCAAGCATGCCTCTTATGTAGCAAGATCTCTCACTGCGTTCGAGATGACAGGAAAATCAACACACTCAAATACGTATTCTTATTCGCCTCCACGGAGAATCTATCTACCACGGCTTGCCGTGCGTTCTTGCCGATACGCGCCCGCTCTTCCGTATGATCCACTAAATATACCAGTCGTTCATACCATGCCTCTTTTGTATTATCCACCAAAAATCCGTCTTCACCTTCATTAATCACTAAAGAGTTGGTACCGAAATCCGTTGCGATACATGGTATGCCCAAATTCATATACGCCAATGCTTTGTTGCCGCTTTTTCCCAAAACCCATTCTTCTTTTTCCAGCGGATACAATCCGATATCTATCTGTTTCAAATCAGCGGTTTCATTGGCCGAGGACCATGTAATATTTCTTACGGTAATTCCTTCGTGATGGTAAGGCGCATTGCAAATCACCAGAAATTCTATGTTTCTGATTTTACTTAATTCTACCAAAGCATCAGCCACAATAGATAAATATTTTAAGGTAGAATGAGTTCCTGTCCAGCCTATTGTCGTAATTTCTTTCGGCTGATGTTGTTTAGGTTGCGTTGTTTGTGTATTATAAGTAGCTAAAATAGTTGTTACGTTTTGGTTATACTGCTGTACAAATTTTTGCAAAAACGGAGAACAGACAATCACCGCATCCGCACTCTTCATTAAACTAATCGGCTTATTGCGTCCTTTTATTTTATCTATTAATCGCGCGGATGAATTATTCAGATAAATCATATCGTCGATATCATAAACGATTTTCTTTGCCTGTTTTTTTACCAACCATTCAAAAAACGGAGGCCCTAAAGGTGTTACCCAAAGATGAATGTAAACGATATCATACTTTCGTAATCGCAAGATATCGAAGAAACGGCGCAGGTAACCACGCAACGTGCCTGATATTTTGCCGAATATATTTCCCGGCTGGTAGATTACTTTCCAGAACACCTCATCTATAAACGAACTGGTTTCCAGTTCAAAACCTGCTTCTTCAAAATACGGATAATACTGCTCGAATTTTAGTCGCTGGCTGGGTGCTTTTCCAAATGGATATGGGGAAAGGAATAAGATTTTTTTCTTGTTCATAGATGTATTGCCCGTCTAAAATAAAATAAAATTTTGTATTATTGGGTATGGATGCGATTGCAATGGTTGATTTAGAAAAGCAGTACATGTCTGTTAAACCGGAAATTGATGCTGTTATTCAGCAATGTATTTTAGAGGGAGCATATATTAATGGCAAGCAGGTAGCAATTTTTGAACGCCACTTAGCTGATTATACAAGCATTAAAAACGTGATTGGATGCGGAAACGGAACGGATGCACTGAAGCTGGCAATAATGGCATCAGACATTCCAAAAGGCAGTAAAATTATCATTCCAGCCTTCACCTATATTGCCCCGATTGAGATGGCCTTTTTTCTGGGTTATGATGTTGTTTTTTGTGATGTGGATGAATCAGATTTTAATGTGACCCTCGAGTATATCGAAGCTGTCTTTACTGAAGACGTGAAAGCGGTCATCATTGTTCATCTTTTTGGCCAGCCTTGTAAAGACACGGATGCGATTTATCAGTTTTGTAAAGAGAAAGGAGTGGTTTTGATTGAAGATAATTCCCAGTCATTAGGGGCAGAAAAAAATATCGATAGAGACAGTATCACTACCACTTCATTTTATCCCACTAAGAACCTAGGTGCATTTGGAGATGCAGGTGCTGTTTTATGTAATGATGATGCGCTGGCAAATAAAATCAGAAAAATTGCGTCTCACGGACAGTCTAAAAAATACATACATGATGTAGTAGGCTTAAATTCCAGATTAGATACGATACAGGCTGCTATA
>JADLAJ010000066.1 GCA_020848255.1 Chitinophagales bacterium | reverse complement strand
CTGATGCTGGACAATCTTAAGAAAGCCTCCTTAAAAAATGTGCAGCCTGAATTTGGCGAATTGTATATTCCGTCTTCTACCAGTCAGAAACTTCCTTTAGGTGTTTATTGCAGGTTTTAATGCATAAGAAAAGGCTGCCAAATGGCAGCCTCCTTAGAAACATAAAAACCCTGTTGAGAGATATATGAGTTAAACGAACACAATTACAAATTATTGCACGTATAATCTTAAAATATGTTATAAAACGTTTACGGAAAAACTATGCGTTGTATGCAATTTTCTCAAAGAATTCTTTTTTCTTCCTTCTGGAGATTTCCACTTTTGAATTATCGGACATATTGGCCAGATAATTTCCGGATTCGCTATCAATGTTTTTTATTTTGGTAAGATTGATAACAAAAGAACGGTGTACACGCAGAAAATTCAAGGGTTCCAGCATATCTTCAAAGACAGATAATGTCTTGGATGCGATTATTTTTTTGTTGTTTTCTAAATATAAAATCGTGTAATTACTTTCAGATTCCAATTTTATAATATCTCTAACCTTCACAAAAATAGCACCTTCATTCGTATTAATCATAATTTTGTTTTCCTGTAGATTTTGCTGTTTTAGCTTATCTACATAGGTCGTCAGTTCTTCTACTTTCAATAAAATAGAATACGTTTCCAGTCTTTTTTTCACCTTCTGTAATGCCACGTTTAGTTCATCCTGCTTTGCAGGTTTTACAATATAATCGGCGGCATTTTTTTTTATGGCATCAATGGCATACTTATCATAAGAGGTAATGAATATGGTTTCAAAAGTACCGACTTCATCATAGTGATTTAGTAAATCCATGCCTTTGCCATCCGGCAATTCCACATCTAAAAGTATCAGTTGTGGTTGTTGCTTTTCAATTGCTTCTTTTGCCTGCCGGATGGTAGCACAAGTAGCCAGTAAATTAGTTTTTACTATCGCTTTGGGAAGCATATCCAGCAACATATCCCGGAAAATGGGGTCATCCTCAACAATAATTACTGAAATCATAAAACTATTATTTGCAAAATATTAAAAACAACACATATTCATCTTAAAAATAGACATTATTTCCGACAAAAAAATAAGAACCATTCATAAATAATAGAATTGTAAAAATATGTACGACGAATTAAAACATCACCTTCTTCTCTGTTGCCAGTTCAAAGTCTATTGTTTTCTTTTCGATGTCTACGCCGGTAAGTTTTACTTCCACCTTATCGCCTAACTGATAAATTTTATCGTGACGTCTGCCGAGCATACGCATCTTGCGTTCATCAAATACATATACATCGTCGCGCATGGTTTCCACACGCACCAAACCTTCACAATTATACTGCGGTAATTCCACATAAATTCCCCAGTTCTTCACACCGGAAATCACGCCGCTGAAATGCTCTCCGATTCTATCGAGCATAAACTCTGCCATTTTGTATTTCACCGAAGAACGTTCCGCATCATTCGCTGCCCGTTCGCGCTCGCTGCTATGTTTGCACTGGTATTCCAGTTCATCCTGTGTAGGCAGTTTTTTATCGTGCAGAATTTTATCCAGCAGTCGATGCACCATCACATCCGGATAGCGTCGTATCGGCGAGGTGAAATGCGTATAAAACTCAAAGCCTAAGCCGTAGTGCCCGATATTGTTGGTGGTATACACCGCCTTCGCCATACAGCGAATCGCCAGTTGTTGCAATACTGCCTGTTCCGGCGTACCTTCTATTTCCTGCATCAGACGGTTCAGTTCTCTGGCAATCTGCTTCGGATTATCGAATTGTATTTTATAGCCGAACTTCTGCGCAAACAACTGAAAGTCTATAAGCTTTTCCTCATTCGGCAAATCATGCACGCGATATACAAAAGGTACTTTACCTGTTTTATTTTTTTCCTTACCAACAAACGTTGCGACTGCTTTATTGGCCAATAGCATGAAATCTTCAATTAGTAAATGTGCATCCTTGCGTTCTTTCACATATACACCAATCGGCTTGCCGGTATCATCTAATTTGAATTTCGTTTCCGGGGCTTCAAAACCGATAGAGCCGTCCTTGAAACGCTCTCTGCGTAAGATATGCGCCAGTTCATTCAGTTTCAGTAATTCTTCTTTGAATACACCGTCTTTGCCTTCCAGAATTTCCTGTGCATCTTCGTATGAAAATCTCTTTTGAGAATGAATGAGAGTTCTACCGAACCATACATCTTTTACATACGCTTTTTCATCTAGCTGAAAAACGGCTGCATAGCAGCATTTGTCTTCGTTGGGGCGAAGCGAGCAAATGATATTCGATAATCTTTCCGGAAACATCGGTGCTACTCTGTCGACCAGATACACAGATGTGGCGCGTTTAAATGCTTCTTTTTCCAAAGCGGAATGTTCCGCCACATAATGTGAAACATCAGCAATATGCACACCCACTTCGTATAAACCGTTTTCCAGTTTTCGGAAGGAAAGCGCATCGTCAAAATCTTTGGCATCCGCCGGATCAATTGTAAACGTTGGGATTTTAGAGAAGTCTCTGCGTTTTTTCTTTTCTTCCTCAG
>JADLAJ010000065.1 GCA_020848255.1 Chitinophagales bacterium | reverse complement strand
TTACGTGCCATTATTTGTAATTTATTGGATTAGTGTTGATTGTCGAAATTTGAACGGCAAAAGTAGGAAATTTTTCCGATATTATTTTGTTAAATAATTGTGCAGTGAACTGTTCGCTTTCATAATGGCCAATATCCGCTATAATTATCTGATTATCAGCGTCAAAGAATTGATGGTATTTAAAATCCCCGGTAATGAAGATATCTGCCTTTTGTGCAATAGCATTTGGAAGCAGAAAACTGCCGGAACCACCGCACAAAGCCACTTTTTTGATTTTTTTATTCAAAAGTGCCGTGTGGCGGATGCAATCTGTCTGCATTTTTTCCTTCAATGAAACCAAAAATTCAGTTTCATCAGCAGCATTTTCCAACTCTCCGATTAAACCTGAGCCAACATCCTGATACGAATTATCTAACGAAATAATTTCATACGCTACTTCTTCATACGGATGGTTGGCTTTTAATGCCTGCAAAATTTTTGATTCTAAATAATTGGGAAAAATCACTTCAATTTTGTGTTCCGGTTCTGTACTTCTCTTATTTTTTTCACCAATCACTGGATTGGAATCCTCGTTTCCTTTAAAGGTTCCAACGCCATCCATACTGTAACTGCATTCGCTGTAATTGCCAATATTTCCGGCACCTGCCGCAAACAAAGCATTTAGCAAGGTCTCTTTATTTGCTGACGGAACGTAAGTATATAATTTCTTTAGCTTGCCGGTTTTAGGTTCCAGCACTTTTCGGTTTTTCAGTCCTAATTTATCCGCAATGATGTTGTTTACACCGAGTTTCACATTATCTAAATTGGTATGGCAGGCATAAATAGCGATATCGTTTTTTATAGCTTTGATAAGCACCCGTTCGATATAATTTTTACCGGTAATCTTCTTTAATCCGGAAAAAATAATGGGATGATGCGCCACTACCAGATTGCATTTTTTGGCAATAGCTTCGTCTACCACCGCTTCAATGGCATCTAAACAAATTAAAACACCAGTACAATCTGCCAATTTGTCGCCAATAAGTAAACCTGCATTATCATATGACTCTTGGTATGATATTGGAGCAAAATCTTCGATAGTCTGAATTATTTCGGCTATTTTCATGTGAATACAGTTATTTTAAGACATAAATTTATGCTTTAATTGGTTAAAATAATTATTAAAACACATAGATTCATAGTTTTTATAAAATGGAAAAAATCGTTACCCAAAAATATTTAGACGAATTAACGTATGAAATTATCGGCGCAGCTATTGAGGTGCATAAAACTATTGGGAAAGGATTACTGGAAAGTGTTTACCATCAATGTATGATGGAAGAGTTAAGACATAGAAAAATAAATTTTTCATCAGAGTTAAAAATTCCGCTTATCTACAAATCCAGAGAGCTGGATGTTGATTTCAGATGTGATTTGCTTATTGAAAATAACATTGTTGTTGAACTGAAAGCTGCAGTTGAGTTGAATCCTATTGTAGAAGCACAGCTTCTTACCTATATGAATCTATTGAAAGTACCGAAAGGAATTTTAATCAATTTTTGTTGTGGAAATATTTTTAAAGAGGGACAAAAAACGTTTATAAATGAATATTTCAAGATGCTGCCAAAACTATAACACTATCAATCTATGTGTTTAATAAAATAAAATTGAGAATACTGACAAAAATACTACTATTTCCGTTCGCTGTCATTTATGGTTTCATTATTTGGCTGAGAAACTGGCTGTATAAAACTAATTTTATCGGTTCCACCGATTTTGAAATTCCGGTTTTTACTATTGGAAACCTGAGTATGGGCGGCACCGGAAAAACACCTTTTGTAGAGCTTCTGATAGAATTGCTGCACGACCGCTACAAAATCGGTGTGCTCAGCCGCGGATACAAACGCAAAACATCCGGGTATATTGAAGTGAAACCCGGCCATACGGCAAAAGAGGTGGGCGATGAACCGCTGATGCTGAAACTGAAATATCCGCAAGTGCAGGTGAGCGTGGGTGAACAGCGGGTTTTTGCCATCCCGCAGCTGTTAGCCAAACATCCTGAAACACAGGTAATTTTACTGGATGATGCCTTCCAGCATCAAAGTGTGCGACCTGATATCAATATTTTACTGACCACTTATGATAAACCTTTTTATGATGATATGATATTGCCGCTTGGCACTTTACGTGAGTTCGAATCGGGCAAAAGCCGGGCTAATATTATTGTGGTGACCAAATGTCCAAAAGACTTATCTGCTGAGGAACAGCAAAAAATGGTGGCAAAAATCAAGCCTTCAGAAAAACAAAAAGTTTTTTTCAGTACTATTGAATATGGTACCCCTTATAATATTCTCAACCCAATGGACCGGGTTTCTTTTAATAATGACGATGCACAACTACTGATTACCGGCATTGCCAATGCCGATCATCTAAAGAGCTACCTGAATGACCTTTCAAAGGAAATTGTACATTTTGAATTTGACGACCATCATTTTTTTGAGCAGCACGAACTGGAGAATATCAAGAAAAACTATCCCGATTTTACAAAATGGCTAACCACCGAAAAAGACGGCGTTCGTCTGGCATTTCATAAAAACTGGCTATTGGAAAATAATATTTCTTTGTACTGCCTTCCCATGAAAACGAGATTAATCGGCAACAATACAGCGGATTTAGCAGAAACAATTCGAGGATTCCTGGATTATTTTTATAAGGATGAGATAGTCGAATCCGACCTTCCGGAACCGGAATTACCACTGCAATGATTTTTCACAAAAAAAGGATTTTTTTAAATTACTTTTCTTATATTTGT
>JADLAJ010000064.1 GCA_020848255.1 Chitinophagales bacterium | reverse complement strand
TATCCAGGCAGTCAAAGAAGATAATGGCGTACCTAATTGGTGTGCCGTTTCTTTCGCCAATCCCACCCACACCTGATTTTGCTCTGCACGACGGGCAGAAGTAAACGCTGCGTAACTGATAACAAAAAACAAAGCTACTAGCGCAAGAACGTAAAAAGGATACTTACGGATACTGACTAATAAATCAGAATCTTTGTAGTACAGATACTGTTTTTCATTTTCCGGAAGCTGAATATTAATAAACTGACCTTTGGTTTTTAATTTCTGAAGTTCTTTCTCTAAATATTTACTATCTTTTTTCACTTTCAATGAATCAAAATTTTTCTCAGCCAGAATATCATTCTGCGCATTTGCCCAGATAACCGGAATGGTATGATTCAATTTAATTTTATCCAGCGCTTTTGATAGCTCCAGTTCATCGGAAGTATTACTGTTTAATATTTTATAAGCATCTGCAATTTCGGATGCTTTATTTATTTCTTCACTAGCTATAGACTCTGCCAGACGGTGCGTGTACCATAGTGTAAAGAATATAATACTTACCGCAAACAAGAAAAGTAAAATTTTCCATCGGTTTCTATGTTGGTAGAAATTCATCAAAAGTAAAAATAAAAAAAGTCTCGCAGATGGAGACTTTTAATTTGTGGGCGCACACGGGTTCGAACCGCGGACCCCCTGCTTGTAAGGCAGGTGCTCTGAACCAGCTGAGCTATGCGCCCTCTACATTTCTGTAAAGCGAGTGCAAAGATAGAATTTTATTGCTAAATAAAAAACTATTTTAAAAAAATATTTAAAATGCAACAAAATTGCATTTAACAAATTAAATTTTTATATTTGCAATTATGTTGCATAAGCTGATTTTCATATTAACACTGTCAATGCTTTTCTCCTGTTCATTCGCACAGGATTGCAATCAGAAAATCTCCGGAAATCTTCTGGATAAACATGATAACTCAGCGCTGGATTATGCAACTGTTTATATTGTGGAAACAGAAACAGGTACTACATCCGATTCAAACGGGTATTTTGAAATCAATAAGCTGTGTACAGGGAAATACACTTTTATTATTGAACACCTCGGATGTACCCCAGATACCGTTGTAGTAAATATAACAAAAAACACTTCGCGAAACTTTTACTTAGAACATCATGCAGAAGAGTTAGCAGAAATTGTAACGACCGCCACAAAAGCAGAAAAGGAAAATACACAAACAATTTCCGTTATCAATAATAAAACGCTTACTAAATTAGAAGGTAAAGATTTGGGTAGTATCCTTTCTACTATTTCAGGTGTTAATCAATTAAAAACAGGCACCACCATTAGCAAACCAATTATACATGGCTTGTACGGCGACAGAATATCTATAGTAAGTAATGGCGTAAAACTGGAAACGCAAGACTGGGGTTCTGAGCATGCTCCTGAAATTGATCCGTTTGCCGCAAATACCATAAAAGTTATAAAAGGTGTAGGAAGTCTGGAATATGGAACGGATGCCATGGGCGGTATGGTGTTAATGGAACCACCTATTTTGAAAAAAAATAAACACCTGAATGCATCGGTAAGTTTGGTGGGACAAACCAACGGACACGGTATCACCACTTCAGCAAAACTGGAACAGGGATTTAAAAAACAGGTTGCCTATTTTGTTCAGGGTACTTTTAAATATCTTGGCGACCAGCAAACACCTAAATATAATTTAACGAATACAGGGTTACGTGAAGGAAATTTTTCCGCTGGTTTTGGTATCCTTAATAAAGGCTGGGATATCAACGCCTATTACTCCTTATTTCATCAAAATTTAGGTATTTTAAAAAGTTCGCATATCGGCAATCTTACGGATTTACAAAATGCCATCGCCAGAGACAAGCCATTAATCATTCAACCATTTACTTATAACATTGAAAATCCAAGGCAGCAAATTGCACATCACCTTGCTAAAATAAATATCATCAAATTCTTTAAACACGATAAGCACCTCGATGTCACATATTCCTTTCAGTTAAACAACCGTAAAGAATACGATATTCGAAGAGGTGGCCGTTCTTCCATACCGGCGTTAGACATGAATTTGATTTCCAATAATCTATTAGCCTCTTATTCCAGAACTAAACAATTTACCAAAAGTAACAGCAGGCTCGAAGGAAAATCAGGTTTTAATTTTTTAGCGAAACATAATTCCAATAATCCTGAAACGGGTATTCGTCCGCTGATACCGGATTATTATCAATACAGTGCAGGTTTTTTTGATATGGAAAAATTTTTCATAAAGAATTTTATTGTAGAATTGGGTGGTCGCTATGATTTTACAAGGTTTAACGGCTATAAATTTGACAAGAGCAATAAGCTCTTAAAGCTGGTTTACAATTTTCATACGTATGCTTTTAACGTAGGTGGCAGCTGGAAAAACAACACGGATAATATTCAAGTACAGACAAATATTTCTTACAGTTCACGTTTCCCGAATGCCAGTGAATTATTCAGTGAGGGATTACACCATGGTATTGCAGCACTGGAATTTGGAAACGACAAACTGAAACCAGAATCGGGAGTAAAATGGGTAAATACCATTACCACTAATTATAAAAAATATTTTTCTGCAGAAGCTACTTTTTATATTTCTAAAATACATGATTTTATTTATCTCGCTCCGCTACCCGATCCGATTCTAACTATTCGCGGAGCGTTCCCGGCATTTCAGTATTTCCAAACCAATGCCCGCTTACTTGGATTGGATGTAACTGTAAATTCCGATCCTGTAAAATTCTTATCTTTATCTCTGCGCGCCTCCCTTGTACGTGGAAAAAATACTACTGCCAACGACAACTTAATATATATGCCGTCTGACAGAATCAGTACTACTTTTGAACTGCATCATGATTTTAAGAAAATACAAAATGTGCATCTGGGCATGATGGTGCAGCATGTATTTAAACAGAAAAAAACACCCGCACAAATTATTGATTACAAAGTAGCGCCTGATACTTACACTACATTAAATGCAGACGCAGGGTTTGATTATTTAATTTCAGCACATCATAAACTTTCGTTCTCTGTAACGGGAGAGAATATCACCAATGCCGTTTACCGGGATTACCTGAATCGTTTCCGGTATTATTCGGATGAATTGGGCTGGAATCTCACGTTCAGATTAAAATATTCATTTCTATAACTAAATAAATACCATTATGAAAACAACAAAAATTTTAGCATCCGTTCTTATCTTGGCAACACTCTTTTTTGCCGGCTGTAAAAAAGATCCCGTAACTCCTCCAAATGAAGAAGAGTTAATTACCACTATGATTCTTTCATTACAAAAACAAGGCAGTCCATCTGTACAAAATTTTGTCTTTAATGACCCTGACGGAACTGGTGGAATTTCTGCAACAATTGACAGTATCATTATCGAGAAAGCCGCTGTTTACTCTGCGAAAATTACATTGTTAAATTCTCAATCAACACCGGTAGATTCCATCTCAAATGAAGTACTGGAAGAAGGCACAGATCATCAGTTCTTCTACCTGTCTACTCCTTCAAATGTACTTTCAAGCTTCACATACGATGGTGAAAATGACACTAATGGTAATCCGATTGGATTAGATTTCAGTTTTGCAACCTGGAATGCAGGCGGATCTGGAAATCTTAAAATTACCCTTCGCCATCAACCGGATAAAAATGCTGTAGGTGTTTCCAGTGGTGATATTGCAAACGCAAATGGCGAAACCGATATTGAAGTGGAGTTTCCTGTAAGGTTATACTAATCATAATGAAAGACATGATTAGTTTTTAGTTTTTTCTTTAACGTTTTTTGATCACCCCTTTTTACTGAGGGGTGATTTTGTATAAAAAAAATGTTAAAAGTGTTATTCTGTTTCATTTGTGCAAAAAAAATTGTATCTTGTAATTAAGAAAATCAAACAAAATGAAAAAATTATTATTTGTACTAAGCATCATAACAATAGGCTTTTCTGCGTGTAAAAAGGCTCAAGATATTGTTGCAAGTCCTCATGCTTCATTCAGTACTAATTTACCGGATGATTATCGTCCTCTTGAAAATGACCAAATTAAACTAACTAATACCTCTTCTGAAAATACCACTTACTTTTGGGATTTTGGCAACGGAATAACTTCTACAGAAAAAAGTCCAAGTATTTCTTATAAAATGCATGGATCTTACACTATAAAACTTGTCGTTACAAACTCAAATGGAATAAGAAGTTCTACAACAAAAAACTTAATAATTTTATGCAGTTTTGTTGGAGGAACTCATAAAGCTTCTCAAGTTTTATAGTAACTGCAATTTTACAATTTTATCTAAAGGCTTACTATGATTGGTAAGCCTTTAGTATTTTTAATTAAAATTTTTATTCATTAGATAAAATACAAAAAATCGCTACCTTTAATGTCCATTATATCTATAGGTTATATAATTCCGGTATGCAAAAAGACAAACACTTCATCAGTTTCTCAAAAGGTGTAACTTGGCGAATTATAGGAACGCTGGATACCATCCTGCTTTCCTACATTTTCACAGGAAGTATCGGCAGCGCGTTAAAAATCGGTGCTACCGAGGTTTTTACCAAAATATTCCTTTTTTACCTGCATGAGCGTCTGTGGTTTAAGATAAAATGGGGGCTAACCAGAAAAGAAGTTGCCAATAAACTTACGGAACAACAACTGGAAGATTTCGAACACAAAGACGAAATCTGGCAGGAATCTCACCTGCGTAGTGTGGTAAAAGGCATCAGTTGGCGAATTGTCGGTACACTGGATACCATCATTATTGCTAGCTTCTGGACAGGCGATTACAGCAAGGCATTTAAAATTGGTTTCACGGAAGTAATAACCAAAGTTACCTTGTATTATTTCCATGAACGTATCTGGATGCATTTTACCCGAAAGAAAGAGACAACGGACAGACAATAATCACAAATTTTAACTCCAATTTGTAATATTTAGTCAGTTCTTTCTACTAATTTTACAACATAACAAAAAAGTATGAATATCAAATATTTAGTCATTCCGATATTGGTGTCGGCCATTACATTCAACACGAATGCACAAACCACCAAACCCAGTACAGCTGTAACTACAAATGCTAAAACAACTACTACACCCAAGCAAGCTAATAAGCCAGCACCTCCGCAAATCAAAGCTTTAGTAAAACCAGTCAGCGGCCCCAATGCTAAAGATCCTGCCATAAGAACCATGGATTTTAGCACGAAAATAAAACCTACGGAAGATTTCTATGAATATGTAAATCAAAAATGGAGTAAAGCGAATCCAATTCCTGATGACAAAGCTAACTATGATATGTTTGCCAAGCTGGATGAGCAGAGCCGAATAGTTGTAAGAAGGATTTTAGAAAATGCAGCCAACTTAAAAATAATGGCACCAAAAGGCTCTAATCTTCAGATTTTAGGCGATTTCTACAGAAATGCAATGGACACTGCCACTATCAACAAGGTTGGTGTTGAACCCTTAAAACCATGGTTTACAGAAATAGAAAATGCAAATACATTACAATCAATGTCCAGCGTTTTCTCTAAGTTAGGAATGCGAGATATAAATTCTCCTTTGGGTTACTATGTTGAAGTGGATGCAAAAAACTCTTCAAGATACATCATGTACATTAACCAGGGTGGATTAGGTTTACCAGACCGGGATTTCTATTTCAGAACAGATGAAAAATCGCTCAAAAATATTGAAGCATATAAATTGTACATCAAGCAACTGTTTGAATTATCTGGCTTAGACAAGACAGTATCGGCTGAAAAGCAAATGCAAAATGTATTTGAAATTGAAACAGCATTGGCAAAAGCTTCTCTGTCACGGGTTGAATTAAGAGATCCTGAAAAAACATACAATCTATTTACAATAGAGAAACTTAAATCAGACTATAAAAACATAGACTGGGATGCTTTTTTTTCAGAGATGAAAGTAGCACCGAAAGAAATCGTTATCGGACAACCGGGCTTCTACAAAGAGTTGGATAAAATGTTCGCTTCGATTCCTCATGAAAAATGGGTTTCCTACATGGACTTTCATTTAATAAACGGTACAGCTAAACATTTAAACAAAGAAATCGTAGATGCTCGTTTTAATTTCTTTGGTACACAACTCAGCGGTATTGTACAATTGGAACCAAGATGGAAAAGAATTACCAATATTTCAGAGCAATACCTAAGAGATTTAATCGGTCAGGAATATGTAAAAACCAACTTCTCCCCTAAAGCAAAAAAACGCGCTTTAGATATGGTTGAAAATATCAGAGCTTCTCTGAAAGAACGTATCAATGTTTTAACCTGGATGGGCGCTGAAACAAAAGCAAAAGCTTTGGAAAAATTAGCGAAAATTGATGTGAAAATCGGTTATCCGGACAAATGGTGGACATATGAAAATACAGATGTAAAAAATCAGCCGCACGTTTTAAATGTTTTAAACGCTGCTTATGCTGAAAACCTGCGCGTGCTGGCCAGATTAAACAAAGATAAAATTGACCGTACAGAATGGGGTATGGGTCCTCAAACAGTAAATGCTTACTACAATCCTTTAATCAATGAGATTGTATTCCCGGCAGCAATTTTACAGCCACCTTTCTTTTATGAATACGCAGATGACGCGGTAAACTATGGTGGTATCGGTATGGTGATCGGACATGAAATTACTCATGGTTTTGACGATCAGGGAAGCCAGTATGACGCAGTAGGAAACTTAAAAAACTGGTGGACAGAAACAGATAAGAAAAGCTACGAAGGCCTGACAGATAAGTTTGTTAAACTGTATAATGGGTTCCAACCATTCCCAAATGACAGTTTACATGTAAACGGAGAGCTGACTTTAGGTGAAAACATTGCTGACTTAGGCGGTATGATTATCAGCTTAAACGCATTGAAAAAAGCAAATGCTGCTAAGGCACCGGGCTTAATCAGTGGTTTAACACCGGAACAACGTTTCTTCATCAACTATGCCATTATCTGGAGAACCAATATGCGTCCGGAATCTATGCGTATGCAGATTTTATCCAACGAGCACTCACCTGCTAAATACAGAGTAAATGGTGTATTGAGTAATTTACCTGCCTTCCACAATGCATTTGGTGTAAAACCAACAGATAAAATGTTTGTAAAAGAAGCAGACAGAGCAAAAATGTGGTAATCTATAAATAATCGTACTGATTTATTTTCAGTATCTATGAATAAAAAAAATGCCATCTGAAACGATGGCATTTTTTATAATTTTCATCATGAAATTAATTATCTATGAAAATCTCCAATCCTGCTTTTAACTACGATGCATTAGGGCAAACCTATTCTGGTCACCGACGCACAGACCCAAGAATTGCAGCATATGTTCACACAGCTTTGGGCAACGCTAAAACCATACTAAACGTTGGTGCTGGTGCCGGCTCTTACGAACCAGAGGATCGATATGTGGTGGCGGTAGAACCTTCTTCGGTCATGCGGGCGCAACGTAAGGCAAACGGAAAAGTTCCTGCTTTTATTGGCACTGCTGACAACTTGCCCTTTGATGATGATTCTTTCGATGCATCGATGGCAATGGTAACGATACACCATTGGCCGGATATACGCAAAGGATTGCAGGAACTGCGCAGAGTAACGATAGGACAAGTGCTCATCATGACATTTGATCCTGATGCATTAGATTCGTTCTGGAATGCTCAATATTTTCCGGAATTAATTGAAGTGGAGAAAGCACGGTATCCGACTATTGATTTTATTACGGATGCATTAGGTGGAAATTGTGCCGTACAGCCCATACCAATTTCGTTGAATTGTGTAGATGGTTTTCAGGAAGCTTTTTATGGAAGACCGGAAGCCTTCTTAGAGAAAGAAGTACGTTTATCTCAGTCGGCATGGGGCTTTTTGGAGGATGACATACAGGAAAAATTAATTAAACGACTGGCAGATGATTTAGCATCCG
>JADLAJ010000063.1 GCA_020848255.1 Chitinophagales bacterium | reverse complement strand
TGTGCCGCGCCACTGCCTTTTGCACCTGCAATGTTAATTAATTTCGGACCCAAAGCATCATTAAAATGATAACTTCCGAAAACCTCTGACTCCTCAGATTCCCAATAGACACCGTCAATTTTAAAACTCAGATGGTTTTTTCCGGATGACGCTTTGCTGTCTTTGGAACAGGAAGAACATGCAGTAAGTAAGACCAAAGCCAATACCGATATGATTGATTTTATTTTTTTCATTTTTAGAATTTTATAGTTTAATAAATTATTTTTCTCCTGCTCTAACTTCCACATTGGGCCGAATATCATACGCTACTTCTTTCACTACAATAGATTTATAATCTGACGTCGCATTTATTTTCATCCAGCCATAATGCAGTTGCGAGCCAATCATAAAACGCACGCCCACCAGAACATCACCTTTGCCGGCAAAACCATTATTAAATTCCGGACTACCCGGATCGCGATCCAATTCAAAAATAGTTGCGTAACGATACCAAGTAGACGAACCGCCACTTATTAAATCATTCTTATTTAAGGATATGATATACTCATCACCATCTATTGCCTGTGTTAAAATCTCATTTCCGGATTGCATGTAGTCAATTTCTGCATAGTACTCTAAATCATTTTCACTATTTCTATATAAATCCAGTTCAATTTCAAAATCCAGCATCCCGTCGTCATTTATATCTATGCTCATATCAGAGTCTGCATTGTATGAGCTTACTTTCATTTCCAGATTTACCGTTCGGTGAGTAATGTTGGGATTGTCAGCTTCTTCCTTTTTACAGCTGCAAGCCAGTAAAATCAGCATCGTGTACAAAATGTTTTTAGTGTTCTTCATAGTTATTGATTTTTTATACTCAAAAATGTATCGAAAAAATTATCTTATGAAATCAATATTGAGTATTTTGTAATGAAAAAATGACACCATTTTAATTTTAAATACAACATAAATAACTGAATTTCTGTAATTTATACAACTATTTTTGTAATGAAAGAACTACTAACCGTAAGAATAATTTATGCTCTGGATGACACCTTGTCGCAGCAGATTGGAATGATATTAAAAAATGAAAAAAGACAATCTCTCCATGTTCTATACAAATGGATTTTAGCCGGGAAGGACAAGGAAAATCCGGAGAAAGAAATCATCTTTCAGAAACTCTTTAAAAAGAAATGGACAAAAGAAACGGATTATTTATTGCGCAATGAACTGAAGCTTTTAAAAGACAAAATAGAAGATGCCTATTTATCCATTCAATTGTCTGCATTACTGGAAAGAAACAGAAACCAACTAAAATTAGACTTCTACAAGCAATTAAAAATTAATGATGAATATGCCGCTTGTTTTAAAAAGCAGCTAGAAATTGACCATACAACCCACGAGCAGCACAATACGCTCAACAACAGTTTTGTTTACGCGGATTTTATCAGATTAAACACACCCAACTACAGCGAACGCCTGAAATTACTGCTACTAAATAAACAACTCTTTGAAGAAACCCTGCACCAATATATTGCCGAACAATACAGCAAACTTTGCTTAATGGAATCTCATGTTTTGTTTCAGCAAAAGCAATCCGACAACAAGGTTGTACGTAAAAACTTTGAATACAGCATCATCAAAACGGATACAAATCAATACAAAAATTCGTTTACAGAATATCACATTGCCTATGCCAATGCTTATAAGAATTACGATACCTCAACCATAGAAGAATGGGAAGAAGTGTATGTATTATTACAACAAACATCCGCCAACAGCACACATTTGCAGCACGAATATTGCTTCACCTTAGGGAATTTAGCCACTATTTGTTCCATAAGAACCAACTATCAGAAAGCGGATGAATATTTTGAAATACTCTTCCGCATAGTACCGGCGGAAATTATACGGCAGAATATTGCTCTTGCATTGAATTATATTACCAATTTAAATAAGCTGAAGAAATTTGATGCAGCAAAAAAGCAAATGGAAAATGCCGTTCAGTTATTTGGCAATAAAATAAAATCATTCAGCCAGTTCAGAACCCAGGAAATTGTCACAGCCTGCTATTTAAATGACGTAGAACTATTAGGAAAATTATTAGCCGTAGATTTTGAGACGCTGCAGCCATTTGAGCGTATTTTTTATCGCCTTTTTTATTGTATCTACTTTTTGATGAAGGAGGAATACGAATTAGCTTTCACTGAAATTCAAAACCTGCAGCGCTCCAAACTCATGAATGAAATCGATGCGCATTTCAGCGAAATCACTCAATTTATGTTTGTTTGCATAAAACATCTCTCTGCTCATGGCTGGAAGAAAAAATTTCCGGAAAAAATTCTAAAAGAAATTCAGGAAGCAAACCATAAAATCTTGCAAGCAAATATTCCGATGTTTTTGAACTACACGCCATATGTTTGGATGAAGGAAAGGTTGAATCCGTATAAACCATCTATTAATTGATAGATTTTTATGATGATAAGTTTCTTTTATTTGAATCTTTAAAGCCGTATTTTTGTTGTATAAATAAATAGTTTCATGGAAAAATACGACGTTACGGTTATAGGCTCTGGCCCGGGAGGATATGTGGCAGCAATTCGCTTGTCACAATTAGGATTTAAAACTGCCATCATTGAACGATATAATACGCTTGGCGGCACCTGCTTAAATGTGGGCTGCATTCCATCCAAAGCATTGCTGGATTCTTCCGAACATTATCATAATGCCACGCACGCCTTTAAAGAACACGGTATTGATTTATCAGAAACACCGACGGTGAACTTTACGCAGATGATTGCACGCAAAGGAAAAGTAGTGGATGCCAACACCGCTGGTATCGATTACCTGATGAAAAAAAATAAAATTACGGTGTATAACGGACATGGTTCTTTTGTAAATAAGCATACCATTTCTATTAAAAAACAAGATGGTACGGAAGAACAAATTGAAACCTCCAAAGCCATTATTGCTACCGGTTCCAAACCAACGGCATTGCCTTTCTTACCCATTGACAAAACAAGAATTATTACTTCTACCGAAGCATTATCATTAAAAGAATTACCAAAATCGATGGTGATTATTGGTGGCGGTGTAATTGGATTGGAATTAGGTTCTGTATATCAACGTTTAGGCACACAGGTTTCTGTGATAGAGTTTATGGATAAAATCATTCCGACGATGGATGACGATATGGGCAAAGAATTACAACGCAGTTTGAAAAAACTGGGTGTGAAATTTTACTTGTCGCATAAAGTAACCGGCGCTGTCAATAACGGCGATTCCGTAACTGTATCTGCCTTAGATAAAAAAGAACAGGAAGTAAAAATCGATGCCGACTATTGTTTAGTAGCGATTGGAAGAAGGCCTTACACAGATAATTTAGGATTGGAAAATATCGGTATCACTGTAAACGAACGCAAACAAATTCCGGTGGATGCACATTTGCAAACTGCTGCGGAAGGCATCTATGCCATCGGCGATGTGATACAAGGTGCAATGTTAGCACACAAAGCGGAAGAAGAAGGTGTGTTTGTGGCAGAAGTAATTGCCGGACAAAAACCGCATATCAATTATAATTTAATTCCTGGTGTGGTGTATACATGGCCTGAAGTAGCTGCAGTTGGACAAACGGAAAATCAATTAAAAGAAAAAGGCATTGCGTACAAAGTGGGCAGCTTTCCGTTCCGTGCTTTAGGCAGAGCCCGTGCCAGCGGAGATATTGATGGTTTGGCAAAAGTGCTGGCAGATGCAACAACAGACGAAATCTTAGGCGTACACATCATTGGTGCACGTGCGGCAGATATAATTGCAGAAGCGGTGGTAGCCATGGAATTCCGTGCAAGTGCTGAAGATATCGGACGCATTTCACATGCACACCCAACCTATACAGAAGCCCTGAAAGAAGCGGCACTGGCTGCTACGGAGAACAGGTCATTGCATTCATAAGAGAAATGTGTTAACTAGTTGATTCGATAAGTAGTAAATAATTTCTGAAATAATTCTAAGATAAAAAGGAACTTTTAATGGTTCCTTTTTTGTTTTTTTACAATATGAATTTTGAGGCGCAAATATTTATTCCTTCATTTAAAATTAAAATTGGACCACGTACAAAGAGTTGGATTGTAAGTTGTTTAGTTATTCTGTTTTTATCTCTTATTTTACATACATTTAAGAATATGAGCGATGGAATAAGAATTACATTATGCATATTAGTTTGTATTTGTCTGATTACTCCTATTTTCCTATCTCTTTTTTATTTCGATACTCATGAATTATTAAATGGTGAATTAAAAGGAAACTTAGTTATTGGGAAAGATTTTATATCATTTGATGGTGTTAAAACTGAAATACAACTTATTAAAAATGTACATTTTAATATTTATGATTATTATGAAAAAATAATCAACAGTAGATCACTACAATTTTACTTTCCTACATTATCTCAAGGTGTTGACAATAGTATTCGATTTACAACAACAAATGGTAAGTTCTACACAGTATTTTTCAGGCTGAACAGCAAGTATCATAGAAATGATTTAAATCCATTTATTACAGAATTAATAAAACACAGAATAATTCTATTAAACGAAGGAATTGAATTAATGCAATTGAAGACCAAAGAAGAGATTGAGGAATTACGAAATATTATACTACAATAAAGCTATACCATTTTTATTTTCATTTAACACATTAACTACCTAAGGAAAACCCTGATTTTTTTTCTTCATTGTTTCTATTGATGTTTCCGAAGTTGATTTTGTAGAATTTTACATCATCAAATTATTCATCAATAAAATAACAACAATGAAAACAGTAGTAAAATCAATCGCAGCCATTTGTATCGCCTTCTTTACATTAACAGGCACTACCTCTTGCAGTAAAGACAAAGCAATTAATCCCGGAAGCAACATCGACCAGAATTTGGTAGGCAGATGGGAAAAGCAAACCTTTCTGGGTAATAATGTATCAGTGATACAGGAAACGTTTAACGCAGACGGAACAGGGGCAGAACGCACCTTCCGTTTAGATGACGGCGCTACCGAAATCTCTAATGAGAAAGTTACTTCTTTCACCTGGTTTGTAAAAAGTGCAGGAGTAATTCGTATTAAAAATCAACTCAACGAAGAAGGTGATGTCACTTATTTTGTTACAGACAACAGAAGTGCATTACGTTTAACGATGCCAAGCGGACAACAGCTTATCATGGGACCCGTTAATTAATGTATCAAAAAAGAAAATCAGCCATTCCAACATAGTTCGGAATGGCTGATTTATTTGATACACTTTATTTCTATACACCAAATTGTGTCAAATGATGATTCAAATGTTTATACATCATGTTGTTCCATTCTGTTGGCGTTAATTCATCAAAGGAAACAGATCTTTTGCCCTGAAAAAATGCCGCACCCTTTTCTATTACTTTGTTGATGTATGCAATCAGTCTTGCTTTTTCATTTTCAAAACTTTTGGCATCTGCAATGATAAATGCCGGCCCCGTAGGACTGTTGTGTGCATACGGTTCTTCTGAAACTACTTTGCCTTTCACAAAGGATTTCAGCATCAGTTTCATCAGGAAATTCGGTTTGTCATTTCGTTCGTCAAAAATATATTCATACGTTACACAGCAATGCGCCAGCATGCGCGCCACATCCATTTTGCCCCACTGGGGTTGTGTTTCAGGTGTCAGTTTGTTTATTCTGCCGATGATATCATCCGCTACAGACTTGTCGTATAAACTTGGTAGAGCCATTTTGAATTATGAATTTTGAGTTTTGAATTCTGAATTATGCTGTATTTATTTGCTTACAACTCACCCGTGCGTAAACTCGTGTTTGCATTGTTTTGGAAACCGATGGCAATCACTTTTAGCGTTCTGCCATTTGCAGTCACAGAAACCCGCATCCAGCCGTAATATTTCTGTTGAGGAAGTGCCCCGGAAAATGCTCTGAACACAATATACTTATCTCCCTGCCCCGCCAGATTGCCTTTATTTGCGGATGGATTGGCGATATAATCATACGAGAAAATTCCGTCATCATAGCCACTCCAGGTGCCTGCCAAAGTGGAATCAATTTTAACGCCGGAGTCAAAGGATTTGATAAAACCATTATCGTCTGTCAGCACATCGCCTTTTGAATTATTAAAGTGAAGGTAGATACCGTTAGAAGATGCCGGATTATACCAGTATAAATTGATTAACAACACGCAATCCGTAAACAAGGGAGAGCTGCTGAAGTCATATCCGTAAATTCCTTCAAGGCCGGGAGTGGGATCTACATAAAAACTTTTAAGGGTAGAATCCACCTGCACGGATGTTACATTTGGATTGTCATTGGTAGGATCATCTTCTACTTTACAGGAAGAAAAGGTTAACACCACCAACGCAAACAAGAAAAATAAAATTGATTTTTTCATCCGTTAATTTTGGATAAAGTTACTGTATTTTATCAGAAATCAGCCAAACAAATCAACGGAAGTCACTGTTGATTTTCTCCAGCGTGTCTATTCCCGGACATAAAGCAGCTTCATCCAGCTTATTCAGCGGAATATCTGTTGTGTCCAGTAAATTATGTAAGTCTTTAGTTGCCGTATTGATGTACAACAAACCGGTTAAGATTTCATTGTTGACATGCGCATGCTGCAAGGCATT
>JADLAJ010000062.1 GCA_020848255.1 Chitinophagales bacterium | reverse complement strand
TATCCGGTAAATGTAACTTCTAAAGAAATAAAAGAAAACTATAAAGAGGAAGTGCTGGAAGATGGTACCAAGAACCGCCTGAACTATCAGGATGTTTGTATTGCCGGTAGACTGATGGCTACACGCCCTGCAGGTAAGGCAACTTTTGCAGAAATTCAGGACAGCGCAGGCCGCATTCAAATCTATGTGCGCCGCGATGATATTTGTCCTGGTGAAGACAAAACAATGTACGACACACTTTTTTCCAAATTGCTGGACCTGGGTGATTTTATCGGTATCAAAGGATATGTCTTCATTACCAAAATGGGCGAAATATCCATTCATGCTACAGAATTTGTGCTACTGGCAAAATCATTGCGTCCTTTGCCGGTCGTTAAAACAGATGACGAAGGAAATGTATTTGACGCCTTCTCCGATCCGGAATTGAGATACAGACAACGCTATGTAGACCTCGTGGTGAATGCTAAAGTGCGTGAAACCTTTGTAAAACGCACCAAAATGATGAATTCCATCCGCGAATTTTTAAATGAGAAAGGAGCGTTGGAGGTAGACACTCCGGTATTGCAAAGCATTCCCGGCGGTGCGGCGGCAAAACCGTTTATGACACATCACAATGCACTGGATATTCCCTTGTATCTGCGTATTGCGAATGAACTGTACCTGAAAAGATTAATTGTGGGCGGTTTCGACTGGGTATATGAGTTTTCCCGTAACTTCAGAAATGAAGGGATGGACAGAACCCACAATCCTGAATTTACCGTGCTGGAATTTTATGTGGCTTACAAAGATTATTTCTGGATGATGGAAACCACCGAGCAGTTGCTGGAAAAAGCTTGTCTGGATACCAACGGCACGACCGCAGTAGAAGTGGGTGAGAATATGATTAATTTCAAAGCACCGTATAAACGTATTTCTATTTACGATGCCATCAAGACCTACACAGGATTTGATGTGTCTGAAATGAATGAAGAAGGGCTGCGCGATGTTTGCAAACAGCTTCACATCGAAGTGGACAATACCATGGGTAAAGGCAAACTGATAGACGAAATTTTCGGCGCGCGCTGCGAACACAACTATATACAACCTACTTTCATCATAGATTATCCGGTAGAAATGTCTCCGCTTACGAAAAAACACCGCAGCAAAGCCGGTTTGGTAGAGCGTTTTGAGCTGATGATCAACGGTAAGGAAATTGCCAATGCTTATACGGAATTAAACGACCCGATTGACCAGCGCGAGCGTTTTGAAGACCAGCTGAAACTACAGGAGCGCGGGGACGATGAGGCGATGTTCATCGATCAGGATTTCCTGCGGGCGCTGGAATACGGTATGCCGCCAACTTCCGGTATCGGTTTCGGTATCGACCGTTTGGCGATGCTGCTGAGCAATCAGGCATCTATCCAGGAAGTATTATTCTTCCCGCAAATGCGACCGGAGAAGTAAATTAGTTTTTTATGTCTAATAAAAAAGAGAAACTACTGTCAAAAATAAGTGGATTAGACGAAGACCTATGTTCATATCTAATAGGCAAGATAGATGAAGTTGAAGAAGAGCGAAACACTTTGGATCAGGTGCCAGATAGAGTATATAAATTCAGACACTTTGATAATCCTAAATATATAAATTCGTTAAACGGCGAGATTTATTTTGCCAATCCAAAGTCTTTTAATGATCCATTTGATTGTAACTATAATATAGATTGGAGTATTACCAATAAAAGCAAGAATCATTTTGATGTAATAAATAAAATATTTGAAAAAGAGTTTGATTTAGTAATAAATGAGACAGAAGAGTCTTATAAGAAAATAGAAAGTAAATTATATAATAGGCACTTTAATAATACGGGCATTTTTTGCGCTACAAAGACTATAAATAATATTCTTCAATGGTCACATTATGCTAACCATCATCGAGGCTTTGCAATTGAATATAATACTAAAGAGTTATTAAATTATTTCAATAAGAAAAGGATTAATAGTATACCTGTTGGAGTGTTTTATGGAGTTGGAAACGGACATTTTCAATATGGACCACTTTCATTAGTAGACGCAAACCTTACTATTCAAAAAGATAAGTTTTTCATTTCATCATTTTTTTACAAATCAGACCAGTGGAGATACGAAAAAGAGTATAGATTTTTACTTCTAAATATAAAAAGAAGAAAGTACAATGTTGGATTAGATGCATTTTCAGCAATCTATTTAGGTTGTGAAATCTCGAGTAAAAATGAAATTTTAATTAAAAATCATTGTAATAAGAATTTGCCACATGCCAAAATCTATAAAGCCAAAAGAAGTAAAGGGTATTTTACGTTGGATTTTGAATTAATTTAAATCAACCACAATCAAATCCTAAAAACTGTTAACTAATAACCAATAACTTATAACATTTTCCTATCTTTACTCTAAGATGCAATTCGTATTTCCCTGGTTTTTACTCGCACTGTTTGCTCTTGCAATTCCTGTTATCATTCATCTGTTCTATTTCCGCAAATTCAAGAAGGTCTATTTCTCGGATATACGTTTCCTCAAACAGGTACAGGAAGAAAAATCAACCATCGAAAAACTAAAAAAACGATTGATTCTGGCTTCCCGCTTGTTAGCCTTATTTTTCCTCATTTTAGCATTCGTTCAGCCCTTCATCGGCAACAATAAAAATAAACTCAATCAGGGAACTTCCGCCGTTTGTGTGTATATCGACAATTCATATTCCATGGGGCTGAAAAGCGGAGGAGAAGCGGCCTTGTCGATTGCAAAAACCAAAGCCAAAGAAATTGCCAATGCATTTACCACCGGGGATAAATTTTCCCTGCTCACCAACGATCTGGAAGGTACCCACCAGCGCTGGATGCAGAAACAGGATTTTTTAGATGCGGTAGAAAAAATAGAATTGTCTCCAAATATAAAAACGGTGAATGAGATTGCTAAGAAAGAAGCGACCTTGTTTCAAACGCTCGGTGCTAAAAATAAACTGGGCTTTTTTATTTCCGATTTTCAGAAAAATATGCTGACCAAAAGTGAAGACACATCTTTCACCGCGCATTTTTTACCGATTCAGGGTAATCCGGAGAAAAACCTGTTTATCGATTCCTGCTGGTTTGAACAACCGGTGTTTACCATCAACTCGACGAACAAGCTGATTGTCCGCCTACGAAATGCCGGCACTACACAAGCAGATAAAATCCGTGTTTCCCTGAAAATAAATGATGCCGTGAAAGCCATCGATGATATCACTATTCCGGCGGAAAGCAGCCTGATAGATTCCTTTAATTTTTCAGTAACGCAGGCAGGCTGGCAGCGCGGCGAAATATCTTTCAACGATTATCCGATTACCTTTGATGATAAATTCTACTTTGCCTTTAATGTGGCCACGCAGGAAAAGGTATTGTCGATAGAAGATGCGGAAACACCGAATAACATCAGTTCTATTTTTAGCAATGATGTTCATTTTATCTTTGATAAAACGAACAAAGGACAAATCGACTATTCATCGTTTAAAAATTATTCGCTGATTATTTTAAATCAGTTGCAGGAAATCAGTTCAGGATTGGCTGCTTCTTTAAAAGAATACATGGACAACGGCGGAAATATTTATGTCATTCCCGGAACGAATGCAAGCATTGCTAGCTATAATTCATTTCTGGCAAATAATAATGCAGGTACCTACGGTGAAGCCATTGTAAAATCAGGAGAAGTCACCAAGATAAATCTGAATGAAGAAGTGTTTAAAGGTGTTTTTAATCAGTTACCGAAAAATGTAGAAACACCTAAAATCTCTAAATTGTATCCGGTTTTATCCAACAGCAACACAAATGTGCGGGAGATTTTAGCCACCAATACAGGTTCTCCGCTGGTGGCAAAATTTGATGCCGGCAAAGGATATATTTACCTGCAGGCTGTTCCCTTAAACGCCGCGTTCTCTGATTTGCAATCGAAAGCGATTTTTGCGCCCATGGTGTATAATTGCGCTGTCTACAAAAAAAATAACCAGCCTTTGTACTATACTATAGGAAAAGATAATTTACTGGAATTGAAAAGTGAAGGCGTCCCGATGGATATCGGGAGCGAAAGTGTTTACAAATTATCAAACGGCAAAAACGAATTTATTCCGGAAAATCGTTCAGTAGGAAATACCGTGCTGCTGCGGGTAAATACCAACTTGACGTCAGACGGACATTACAGTATAACTGCCAATAACAAAAATCTGGGTGTTGCAGCCTTTAATTTCGACAGAACGGAATCGACCCTGAGATTTGCGTAAAAGGCAGAATTAAAGAATATATTCAATCAAAAAAGCCAGTTAGTGCTGGATAATACACGTGCAAATTTAGCTGCGGAAGTAAAACAAATAAAAGATGGCATTTTATTATGGAAACTTTGCGTAATTTTGTCCCTGTTATTCCTGCTGATTGAAGTATTGTTAATACGTTTTTGGAAATGACCAGCTACCTGCTTAAAAATATCACTGTCTTAGACAAGACCTCCGAACATAACGGAAAAAAAGTAAATGTTTTAATTGAAAAAGGAAAGATTGCAAAAATTGGTGCAACAATTGAAGATGCAGCAGC
>JADLAJ010000061.1 GCA_020848255.1 Chitinophagales bacterium | reverse complement strand
TCCATGTTGCATTTAGAGCATTTCCCCGGTTTGTCGGAGCAAATCTCTTTGTGCATCGGGCAGGCATACATCCCAGTTGCTTTCTTCATGTCTTTTTCGCAACATGCTTTCTTTTCACTCATACCACTCATACTTGCCGAGTCTTTCATGCATGCCGAGGAGTCTTTTTTGCAGCAGGATTTTTCTTCGCCCACTTTGCATTTGTCGCAACATTTGTTTTCTGTTGTGCATTTGTCGCTGCACTTATCACAGCACTTTTCATCTTTACAGCAACTTGCCTTTTCACATTTTTCGTCACCTTTTTTACAGTTCTTGTTGTGGCATGCTGTAAGGCCTAAGATAGTAGCAGTTATTACCATAATAACTACTGCGATTGATTTGATTTGTTTTTTCATGATTGTTTATTTTAATTTTATCAGTTAATAAATATTCGGAAGCCACCGTAAACAGTTGCACCCATGATGGGAGCATATACCTGATAGGTGTCAAAGTAGGAAGTATTTGGTACTCCTAAAATAGGAATTTTTTGACGGTAATTCGTTATGTCTTCACATCCGGCAAAAAGCTCAGCATGTTTGAAATATTTTAAGATTTGAGCGTTTAATAAAACATAGTGAGGAGAATAACGTTTTCCGGCATCACCTTCAAAACTGTTGGGTAATCTTCTTTTGCCGTTAATGCTTGTGTTTACATCAAACTGCCATTGTTGATTAGGTGTTTTGTAACTCAATGCAATTAATCCTTTATTCAGTGCCTGTAAAGGTTTTTGCAATAAGACACTATGATAAGTAGTGCGTACATCTTCCAAACGATAGGCTATTTTTACATCTAAACCTTTTAGTGCTTCAAAATTAAATTCTACGAGCAGACTATTTGAAAATGATTTTCCATACAGGTTCGAGATAGTAGCGTTTCCATCCGCATTGTCAATATCTATTACCGCCTGTTTTAAAAAGTCAGTTCTGAAAAAATCAACCGATAGATTTCCTTCCCGGTTAAACAAGTTGAATTTTTGTGTGAAAGAAATTCCATAATTCCAGGCAACTTCTTTTGTCGGATTTTCCTGAAAAATGATGTTCCTTGAACTTGCCAGTAAGGACTGATTTTCTGTTAAAATATTCGGCGCCCTGAAACCACTGCCTGCAGCTATGCGTAACGTTGTTTTATCTGTTAAAGAAAACTTTGCATGAATTCTTGGATTAAACTGAAAACCTGCCCGTGAATGATAATCTCCGCGAATACCTGTTACAATGGTGATTTTGTTGTTCCATTTAAACGTATATTCTGCAAAAATACCGGGTACAATATCATTTCTGTTAAATTTAAGCGAATCTAATTGCTCGTCAATTTTATCATACACAAAATTTGCACCACCTACTAAAATATGATTGTCGTTTTTTACAGTAGTTTGATATAAAAAGGTCCCGGTGAAACTTCCCTGTGTGGTGTTAAAATCTTTTGAGCCGTAATTGGATTGTTGCTGATGATACACTCCGGAAAATTGAGTACCAAGGCTGTTTTCTTCTGTAAAAATATATCCGGTTTTTGCAAAAACCTCCACACGCTTTGTATTGATGTTAATATCATACAAAGGCAATGAATCGTTTTGCTGATGATGAATACTGGTTTGCCCGGCGATGCGATTTTCACTCAACACTTTTATCATGTATTGGCCTTCTAATTTATCACCTTGATAATTCCAGCGGTTCAGTAGATTATATTGTTTTAAAACAGGCTGATCTAAAAAACCATCATGATTCATGTCTTGTTTTAGTGGCACAAACGCACCATTAGCCATCAGCATTGTTCCCAGCTTAGGATTGATTTTGTGATTAAGCAGCAGGTTGGTTTCTATACGTCCATTCTGGTTGCCAAACATATCAAAAAATAATTTTGTTGTGTCATTAAAACTGTTTTTGAATTCTATGTTCATTGACCCGGAGATACCTTCGTAGCTGTTTTTGACGGATGGCACACCTTTAGAAACAGCAATGGATTTCATCCAGGGAGCGGGAATGTTATCCAGCCCGAAAGTGGCGGTTACTCCCCGCATAACAGGAACTCCTTCCAGCAAATTCTGTACGTAAATTCCGCTCAACCCTAGTAATCTGATTTCTTTTGCACCGGTTACCGCATCGCTGTAATTTACATCGGCAGAAGCATTCGTTTGAAAGCTTTCTGATAAGTTGCAACAGGCCGCTTTTTTCAATTCACCCGCTTCAATCTTTTCTGTTTTGATTGGATTAATGGAAGAAATAAAATTGGTTTGTCGCTTTCCTTTTATTTTTACTTCACCCAGCTGTATTTCAGGTGCTAGCTGAATATTTACGTCGGTTGGATTGCTTATTAAAATAGTATCCGTTTGATAGCCTACGTAAGTGATTACAATATAATCCGGTAGTCGGTTCGGCATATCAAGATCAGCAATTCCAAACTCATTGGTGGTTGCTCCGCTGGCAGTATGCTGCCACTGAATATTGGCACCGTATAAAAACTCATTCGTTTTTTTATCGGTAATCCTTACTTTTATTTTTTGTTGACTGAATGCATATTGACATAAAGTAAATGTCAACAACAAAAAACCAAAATTTAGTTTTTTCATTTTTATAATTAACAGATGAAGAATATTGTTTTCTGAACAATAAAATCATCTCCTAACAACGAAAAATTTGCAATTCAACAGGAGTTGGTTGAAGTAAAGATTGTATCTGGAAAAAATTATCAGGAGCAGGAAGTCCTGAATAATAGCTTTCAAAAAGTCGTTTATTATAGTGAAAGAAATAGGCAGGAAATAAATTTAAACTTAATTGTTTTTCCAATGGTTTTACCTGCATTTTTTTTACAGTAAATCCTTCTACGGAAAGTTTACTGAAAAATTGTTTGTGATCGCAGCAGTTTTTGGATTTAGCGATTGCGGGTTTTTCTGTGCAGCATGGTTTTACCTCTTTTTCCATCTCACAAGCCGGCTTTGTGAAAAGAGAATAGCTGTGTGTGCTGGAAGTATTACAAATGTGTTCAAAAACGGCAATTCCGTTACCTGCTAAAAAAACAATTGTAGCAAGCAGCAAAGCAGATATGTTGGTTTTAAACTTCATTGCGAAATAGTATTCAAAATTAGCTTCAATAATTGAATAATGTGGCACAAATTTGTTTATATATAGTTAAAATTATTTTTTCGAATATTAGCATGGTTTAAATCAGATTGATTAAGTTTGATACAAAATGGCATTGAAGGACATCATAAAGAGTATTACGGATCCCAAAGACACGGACGTTTTTTTAACCAGTTTCCCAAATAAAGTAGGGTCATATGGTTATGATCCCTGGGGATTTAATATCAATGGGATAAAACCCTTTGTGGGTGCCGGTAAATTCTTTTACGAGAATTATTTCCGTGTGGAGACACATGGACTGGAAAATATCCCTAAGCAAGGAAGATGTCTGATTATTGCAAATCACAGCGG
>JADLAJ010000060.1 GCA_020848255.1 Chitinophagales bacterium | reverse complement strand
TCGTTGACTTTCTCGCAGATAAATATGATATCATCGCGCGTTTTCAAGGCGGCCCAAATGCCGGACATACACTTTACATCGATGGAGTGAAGCACGTTTTGCATACCATTCCTTCCGGTATTTTTCGTGACGGAAAAATAAATTATATCGGCAATGGTGTGGTGATTGATCCTGTTACTTTATTAAAAGAAATAGAAAACTTAGAGAAACAAGGCATTCCTGTAAAAGAAAGACTGGTGATTTCAAAACGCGCCAATCTTATTTTGCCCACACATAAAATTTTAGACGCTGCCTCAGAAAGTTCAAAAGGAACTTCTAAAATCGGCTCCACATTGAAAGGAATCGGACCTACCTACATGGACAAAACGGGACGCAATGGTTTGCGTTTTGGAGATATTCAGGAAGAGGACTTTATTGTAAAATATGAATTGCTGAAAGCAAAACATTTGCAGTTACTGCAGATTTATAATTTTGATTATGAATTAAAGGAAATGGAAGACGCCTGGTTTGAAGCGGTGGAAAAACTGAAAGATTTCAAACAGGTAGAGTCTGTTTATTTTATCAATGAAGCACTGAAAAAAGGAAAACGAATTCTGGCAGAAGGCGCACAGGGTTCCATGCTGGATATTGATTTCGGCACCTATCCTTTTGTTACGTCATCCAACACTATTTCTGCGGCAGTTTGCACCGGATTGGGTATATCACCAAAACATATCGGAGAAGTGATCGGCATCACCAAAGCTTATTGCACCCGTGTTGGCGGCGGTCCTTTCCCATCTGAATTAGATGATGAGGTGGGCGAAAAATTACGCAAAGAAGGCTCGGAGTTTGGTGCTACCACCGGCAGACCCCGTCGTTGCGGATGGATTGATTTACCTGCATTAAATTATGCCTGCTTAATTAATGGTGTTACCAAATTAATTATTACTAAAGCAGATATTTTAAATTCTTTTGAAGAATTTGGTGTAACAACACACTATAAATACGACAATAAGGAAACTAAAGATTTACCATATGATATGGTGAACAAAAAAATCGTTCCGACTAACATTTTCTTTAAAAGCTGGGGAGATATTCCTGCAAGCGGACCGATATCTGCTGAGTTGAAAGCATATGTTGATTACCTGGAAAAATACCTGAATACAAAAGTGGCCATGGTTTCTAATGGTCCGGGTCGCGAGCAACTGATAGATTTGACAGAAGGAAAGCTTTTAGCATAATTCATTTTTCCTTTCTATTCAGTTCTGAAGTTTCGGAATTGCGAAAAATAAAATGAAGAATCTAATGCGCACCTTCTATCCATTTCCTGTTGCAGATACTGAAACGTTCTAACTTCAATTATTAGAAATTTCTAATCAGCAGATTTGTCAAAAAAACAATAAATCAGCTGAAATACATTAACAATATACTATTTTACTTATTTATATAGTACAAAAAAAGCCACCAAATACTAAGTAGAAATGACCGTTTACTAATTATCTTAAAAATTGGTTTTGTGAATTAGTAACTTTATTATACCTGCTAAAAATTAAAATGTATTAAATGGCAAATTCAATTTATGTAGCTGGCTATGAAGCTAACTCAAACAATATCTATGTTGCAAAATACTGGAAAGACAAACAACCTATTGAATTATCTGATGGTAATAGACAAGCATATACAACTGGTATACATATAACACAAAATGAAGATGTATATGTAAGCGGTGCTGAGATAAGCACAACAACCATTTACTATAGAGCTATTTATTGGAAAAATGGCATACCACATTATTTGTCAGACGGAACAACAAATGGTGTTGCAAATGATATTTGTGTTATTGGCGATGATACTTATATATGTGGTGAAGTAGAAACAAGTTTTAGTAACTATGTCGCACATTATTGGAAAAACGGACAACCAGTAACTTTAGGTTTAGCAGGAGTTGGCACATATGCTAACGCAATTACTGTTGTGAACGGCGATGTATATGTTGCAGGTTATGAAGTGTCACCAGTTACTTCATTGTATACACCAGTATATTGGAAAAATGATGTACGAATACCACTGTCTGACCCTGATGAATACTACATTGTGCATGATATATTTGTTGATGACAATAATAATATATTTATTGCTGGTGTGAAATTAAAAAACGGAGTTTGGATTGGTGTTGTATGGAGAAACGGAATTGTAAATTACATCAATGATTCAGAAATTTGTTCTGTGTGTGTATTCCCTAAAAAGAATGAATTATTTTTTGCTGGACGAATAATAAATACAAATAGGAATTCAAGTGCAACTGCTTGGAAAAACTATATACCTACAAAGCTAACAACTGACAAATACAATGCTTTAGCTAAATCTATTAAAATTCACAATATCAAAAAATATACAGCCGGAAATATTGAAAGGAAACAAATTAACATTGCAGTATATTGGGAAAACAGGATTATAAGAAGACTTACAGATGGCAAAAAAAATGCTTATGCAACTGATATTTTTATTAGATAATAAAACTCTTTCTCTAAATAATTAGATACACATAATTTTAAATTGAATTTTAGTCAAAAAAATTGATGTTACAAATTAGTTAATTCTGTAAAAATACTCTTGTATCTTGCAACAAAATTTAAGTGAAGATTGCGTACCTTCTATCCATTTCCTGTATCTGATATTGAAACGTTCAAACTTCAATTAGTAGAGATTTCTAATCAGGTAACCCATTTCTGTTATTTAGATTCTAATAATTATCCGAATTATCCATATTCTACGTTTGGTTCTTTGTTTGCCATTGATGCTGTTGATGTCATTTCTGTAACTAAAAATTGTTTAGAACAGTTTGATGCATTTCAGCAACAACATCAGGATTGGTTGTTCGGTTTTTTGAATTACGATTTGAAAAATGAAATAGAACCAAGCTTAGAATCAACAAAAATAGATAATATTCAAAATCCTATACTGCATTTTTTTGTCCCGAAATATCTGGTGAAAATTGAAAATGGCAAGGTGGAAGTTGGTATTAGAAGTGAAAGTGATGGTGAAAGTGAAAGTCTGTTGAGCGATTTTAAAAATCTAATTTCATTTATAAAACCGCTCACGACACATGACTCACGACTCACGTCTGAAATATCAAATCGAATTTCAAAACAAGATTATGTTTCAACCATCGAAAAAATCAAAACCCACATTCAGCTGGGTGATATTTATGAGTTGAATTTTTGTCAGGAATTTTATGCAGAAAACGCTGAAATAAATCCTATTTCTGTCTTTCAGAAATTAAATCAACTCTCTAAAGCACCTTTTACTTCTTTCTTTAAAAATAAAGGGAATTATTTAATGTGTGCTTCGCCGGAACGGTTCTTAAAAAGACAAAATAACACCTTGATTTCTCAACCTATAAAAGGTACCCGCAAACGGATTCAAGACAAAAAACAAGACAATCTATTGAAACAACAATTATTCTTCGACGAAAAAGAACGCAGTGAAAATGTTATGATTGTTGATTTAGTACGCAATGATTTTTCCAGAATTGCCCTTAAAAACTCGGTAGAAGTGGAAGAGTTATTTGGAATTTATTCTTTTGAACAGGTGCATCAAATGATTTCTACAGTGACCTGTACCATACCGCAAGACTTGAGCTTCTCTGAAATCATCAAAGCTGTATTTCCGATGGGTTCGATGACCGGTGCACCTAAAATTGCCGCCATGCAATTAATAGAACAATATGAACCAACTAAGCGTGGTTTGTTTTCCGGTGCGGTGGGTTATATGACACCCAAAGGAAATTTTGATTTTAATGTGGTGATACGAAGTATTTTGTATAACGAGCAAAATCAATACGTTTCCATACAAGCCGGCAGCGCCATCACCATTGATTGCGACGCAGAAAAAGAATACGAAGAATGTTTACTGAAAGCGAAGGCGATGCTGGAGGCGTTGAGTTAAAGAACAAATGCGATTAAGATTCATCTAATATTTTCTTGATTCTATTATGCGCCTCTGTATAACTATTTGGAAATATACTTATTGGACCAATATATACATTTGAATTTTCTGCATTATCAAATGGCTTTCTTGTTTCCGCTACAATAAGTAATTTCGCAATAAAACTGTGTCCATAATAGTAGGTATAAAAAGAAATCATCATGAAAACCATTGCAATTGACCAAATTATTATTATTAAAAATATTGGTATAAAATTTTGTAGCTTTTTTGAATAAAAAAAACTTATAGGTTCCGACAACCAAATTACAATTGTAAGGATGAATAATGTCCATTTCGATATTGTTATCAACTTTATAAATTTTTGTTCATTTAGATTGGTTTCAAAATGTATTCTATTTTTAATTGATTTATAAATAGAATACATCCAAATAATTTGAAAAAAAATAAATAGAAATGGAAAAAAATAAACAACTAAAGGAGTACTTAGATGGGAATCAATAAAAATTGGTTCAATAAAAAACAATAGGATTCCTATTATAAATGGCGAATAAATAATTAGATACGCTACTATTGGTTTGTTGCTTAAAACTTCTTTCTCTATGAATTTATGTATCATACTAATTTATTCTAAAAATTCCCAACCAATTTAATTAATTCAATTCCACCTTCTTCTCCCCTTTATCCACTGCTTTTATAAATTTTATTAAACCTTTGAAGTAGGTTTGCTGGTCGTCGTACATACACATGTGGCTGCCGTTGGCGCAATACAAATAACTGCCATTCGGAAATTGTGTGGACATCCATTTCATGAATTCCGGATCCATAGAATCATATTTTGCACCAATCGTCAGTGTTGGGGTTGTGATATTTTTAAGTAAGTCACTAACATCCCAACTTGCTAAGTTTCCGGCAATACCAAACTCACTAGGTCCCTGCATTTGCGTATAGATAACACTATTCAAATGTTTGAAAGTGCGCTTCACCGGATCCGGCCATTCATCAGCAGGGAAACGACAAATATGCTGTTCATAAAAATGTGGTGTCAGCAAACGCATATATGTTGGATTGGTAAAATCTTTAGCTGCTTCAATGGCTCGTATAGTATCCAGTATGTTTTTATCCATTTGTTTGGACAAAACATCTTCTGCATATTTTCCATATTTCGGTGCGCTCGACATCATATCGGAAATAATTAATCCTTTTAGATTGCTTTGGTATTTGAGTGCATATTGCATGGCTAAAATGCCGCCCCAGGAATGACCTAATAAATAAAAGTTGTCTTTATCTAGTTTCAATGCCTTGCGCACTTGTTCCACTTCTTCTACAAATCTGTCCAGTTGCCAGAGCGACGTATCCGTAGGCTGATCGGAGTAATAGGAACCTAACTGATCGTAATAGTAGAACTCTATATTTTGTTGCGGAAAGAAATTTTCGAAACACTCAAAATACTCGTGTGTACATGCCGGTCCACCATGCAGCAACAGTACTTTCATCGTTGGATTATCACCCACACGTTTTGTCCAAACCTTAAACTTTCCAACGGGTGTTTCTATCGGAATCATCTGAATATTTCCGGTTTGTACTTCCTTGCTGGTATTCTCAGATAGTTTTTCCGTCTTTTGCTGACAGGAAAAAAAGAAGAGGCATAAGATTACTATGGATGAAAGTTGTTTCATGATTTTATTTTTATACTATAAATATAGTTCATTTATAAAAAAAAGACCTGACAAGTTTGAAACTTATCAGGTCTTGTATAAATTGAATGATATAATAAATCAAACAAGATTCTTCGCTTCGCTCAGAATGACACGATGGTGTTAATGGTGATGACCACCGGGGCCATGCACATGTCCGTGTTCCAGTTCTTCTGCCGTTGCCGGACGAACATCTGCTACCGTAACGGTGAAGTTCAGTTCTTTTCCAGCCATCGGATGATTGAAGTCCATAATCACCGCATCCGGAGTTATTTCGCACACAATACCCTGAAACTGATGTCCCTGATCGTCCATCATTGGCAATACGTTACCAACCTTGATAACGTTGGTGTCTAAATTACCGTCTTTGTCTTTAAAACTGTCAGCCGGAACACTCACAATATCTTGTTCGTTTCTCAAGCCATAACCGTTCTCTGCTGCCACTTTAAAACTTACGGTATCACCTACCGTTTTACCGGCCAGATTACTTTCAAAGTCTGCCAATAACATACCGGCACCTTGTATATATACCAAAGGCTGTTCCGGATTTGATTTATCGGCAGTAACTAACTCGCCGTTGTTGTCCACTTTTAGTTCGTAGTGAACACTCACTACCATATCTTTATTTACTAATAACATAAAAAAATTTTGGCAAAGATAGATTAAATATATGAAACGGGACGAGTCGGAACAGAAATAATAGTTATAAAAACAAGATTCAATGGCATTACTATTGACCAAAATCAAGGTTTCTTAACCTGAAATTTGCAAAAAACACGAACTAATTTAAAATCAAGTGCTTTTAATTCAGAAATACTTAATATGATTGTAACGCTCGATTAATGCGACGTGCATAATTTTGTATCATCAAAAAAACAAACAAAATGGATTCAACTAAAAAATTTCAGCAAGCATTTGATGCCTTATTAAAAGACTTTAATGCGAAAGTAGAAGAAGTAAAATCTAATATTCAGCACCTTTCTTCGGATGTGAAAGTGCAGGTAGAAGGTCAGAAAGAAAATCTTCAGGAATACGGCGAGAAAATCAAAGGAAGAATCAATCAGATAGTGGATGTGGACAAAGTACGTGCAAACGTATTGGCAGAAGCGGAAAATGTAGTAGATGAAGCGAAAGTAAGAATTGAAAAATTATTTCATTTCATCAATGAGAATGTAAATCAGGGAGAAACAAAAGCTAAAAAAGCAGCGGCTGATTTCTCAAAAAAAGCAGAGAAATTCACCAATACGGTAGAGAAAGATGTTAAAAAAGCGACCGGAAAATTGCAAAAAAACGTAGAAAAGGCGACTGTTAAATTTGAATCTAATTTAAAGAAAGCAGAAAAGAAAATAGAAAGCAAGGTACAAAAGGTAACGAAAGACGTGAAAGCAACTGCGGCTAAAGCAACAGCAAAAGCAGCTCCGGCACCTAAAAAAGCGGCGGCTCCGGCAAAAAAAGCAGCAGCAGCTAAAGTTCCTGCTAAAAAAGCGGCAGTAAAAGCACCGGCTAAGAAAGCGGCTGCAACGCCTGCTAAGAAAAAAGCATCTAAGTAATTAGATAATAGTTTATCGGATTTTATTTGGTTAGTAAAATTCTGTGGCGCGCCGAAGGCGCGCCACTTTTATTTATATCTGCAATTATGTTAAGCTTTATTCAGATAACTTATCGGATTGAGGTAAAACATCTTGTTCCAGCCCTGCGGACTTTTATCGATGCGCCAGAAATAAGGAAGCAAAGTAGTAATGGCATAATGCAGATGCGGCGGTTTGCCTTTGGCATTTCCGGTAGTGCCGACAGTGGCTATGATGGTAGATTTTGATACCCATGCAAATCGTTTCGTTTTAATTTCCTGCAAGTGCGCGTAGTAATGGAAGCGCCATTTGGGGCCGAGCACCACCACCACATTCCCGCCCAATCCTAATTGACCGGTATAAACCACCATTCCGTTTACAGACGAACGGATATAGGTACCTTCATTTGCGAAAATATCCACGCCTTTGTGCGTGCCGGATTTACCCCAGGGGTAATACCAGAAAGACTGCTGATTATAACTGTTTTTTGTGGCTCCCTCTACCGGCATTTTTAAATGCTGCGGCATTAAAAATCCTGATAAGAAAATAAGCAGAACGGAATACAGGAAGATCTTCTTCCATGATAAATCCTTACACATAAACTATTATTTAGTGTAGGTATATACGGTAAAACAATCAAAATATTTTACAGTAAAGAACAAAAAAAACTACACCATTGCGGTGTAGCCAATCTGGGGAACAGATAATTAAACTCGTGGTTTAATCTAAGGTAATGTCCTTCATTGCATTCGGACGTATTTCAATTTTACTTGGATCTTCAGAATTATTATAAATCATGTAGTTGGAGAAATTAGATTCCTCTGACGGAATAGAATTATCCAATTCCATGCCATAACGTTTGTATGCAGGTTCTTTTTCCAGTTCGTATAAACTAATCTGGTGTTTCTGCATATCCAGCGTTATTCTTTTTTTAATCAAATCTCTTTCCAGATCCTGATTGTCGATTTCATCTGCAATTTTTCCGGCAGGCGTTTCAAACAAAGAAAACTGTGTTTCTGCTGAGAAATGTGTTTCGTCTTCCATTTCTTCTACCAGATGCACTCTCGGTTTGTCTACAATTTTGATATCCATTTCCGGTGCCGTCAAATTGATTTCAAACTCAATTTCATTTTCACTGGTAATATCACTCTGCATAGAAGGCTTGAACAAATCTTCTTCTTCAATTTCTTCCTGCTTATCTTCTATAACAGAATTTACTTCCGGTTTATTTCCTATATACCCGACTGTTTCTATAACAGATTTTATTTCATCTTGTGCTGCTGTCTTATTTTCCGGCTGCGGTACAACATTTGGTTTTGTTTGCAGTGTGTATACTACTTTTTCTTCTATCTGGCGTTGTACCTGTTTGCGTTCTTTTTTGATTTCGCCTGTCTGGAAACCTGTTGCTACCAAGGTAATAGCGATATCATCCCCTAATGCATCATCTTTACAAACACCCCAGATAATTTCGCAATCGGTTTGTGTTTGTGCCTGAATAGCATCAGTAATCATATCCAGCTCACGCATTTTAATACCATTGCCGTATGTGATATATAATACTACTCCTTTAGCACCAAAGATATCTGCATCTTCCAGCAACGGAGAGTTCATGGCTTCGTCAATCGCCTGATTGGCTCTGTTTTCGCCGGAACCTTTACCGATACCGATGATTGCCACACCACTGTTCGACATTACTCTTCGAACGTCATTAAAGTCTACGTTTATTTTTCCCGGTTTGGTGATGATTTCTGTAATTCCTTTTGCAGCAGTCGTTAAAATATCATCTGCTTTGGAGAATGCTTCATCAATATCTAAATCAGGGAAGATATCGTACAACTTATTATTGGATACCACGATTAGCGCATCCACGTTTTCTTTCATGTTCTGGATACCGCGTTCTGCTTTATCGCGTTTCGGTTTGCCTTCATTAGAAAAAGGAATCGTTACAATACCAACCGTCAGAATACCTAATTCTTTAGCAATTTTTGCCACGATAGGTGCTCCACCCGTTCCTGTGCCACCGCCCATACCTGCCGTAACAAATACCATTTTAGTATTGTTAGACAAATACATGCGTATTTCTTCTTCAGATTCCAATGCTGCACGTCTTCCTTCTTCAGGATCTGCACCGGCACCTAAACCTTCCAGTAAATTAGTTCCCAGCTGCACTTTAGTAGGCACGGGGCTTTTTAATAAATCCTGTTTATCCGTGTTGCACACACCAAAGTTTACACCCGGTATTCCCTGCTCGTACATATAGTTTACGGCATTGCAACCACCACCACCAACGCCTAATACTTTGATGATAGAGTTATTTTCACTAAACATTTCAAATTCCATGATACTATATTTTATGGTTTATTATTTGGTGTCGAAATCTTCGACATCCGATTTAATCCAGTTACCTAATTTTGAACCTAAAGAAGATATTAAAGAAGGCTTGCTGGTTCTCTTTTTAACCGGCTCATCTTCCGCAACAATCATTGGTTCTTCTTCTTCTATTTTTTCCGTAATATCCACTACTGTATTTTCTACTACAGGTGTCGTTACTTTTTCTTCTTCTACTTTTATATCTTTTTTTGTAACGGATTCTACAAACAATGCATCCTGATTGGATAATGCTTCTTCATCTCTTAATTTAAATCCGCGAATCAGCAAACCAATACCCGTTGCATAAATAGGGCTGTCTATATCTGCTACTTTAGTAGTTGCCAGGTGTTCTCTCGGCAATCCTAATCGTGCACTTTGTCCCGTTTCAGATTCTGTCAACTGTGTCAGATGCTGTAACTGAGAACCACCGCCCGTTAAAACGATACCACCAATTAATCTCTTATCGAATTTGGATAAGTTGATCTGGAAAGCAACGTGTGCTAAAATTTCTTTCACTCGTGCAGAAATCACTTTAGATACCGCTAAAAGATTCACTTCATTTTTACCAATGGCTCTGGTACCACCTTCCCCCTGAATAGAAACGTGTTTATTACGCAGTTCTTCAAACGGAATTGCACTTCCATAACGCACTTTCAACACTTCTGCCTGCTCTTTCAGAATTCTGAAATTTCGTAAGTCTTCTGTGATGATGTTTCCGCCAAACGGAATTACGGCTGTATGACGAATCACAAAGTTTTCAAAAATTGCAATATCAGTTGTACCGCCTCCGATATCTACCAGACAAACACCGCCTTCCAGTTCTTCTTTGCTCAACACGGCATCTGCAGAAGCTAATGGCTCCAACTCGATGCTGGCCACTTCCAGTCCTGCGATAGTAATGCAACGTTCGATGTTTTGAATCGCTGTTTCCGCTCCGGTGATGATATGAAAATTACCTTCTAAACGGATACCCATCATACCGATTGGTTCGTTGTAGATGCCCGGCTCATTGTCTACGATATATTCCTGCGGCAAAACGTGCAGGATTCTGTCGCCCGGAGGCAATGCCAGTTTATACATTTCATTTTTCAGTTTCTGAATATCTTCATAGCTAATCCATGTATCATTGTTGTTACGCGTTAAAATTCCGCGGTGTTGCAAACTTTTGATATGTTGTCCGGCAATGCCAACGTGTACTTTCTGGAATTTGATTCCCGACTGACGTTCTGCATCCATTACCGCTTTCTTGATAGACTCTACCGTTCTGGCAATATTTATTACCACACCACGCTGCACGCCAAAAGACGGACAGTTGCCAATTCCCAGAATTTCAATTTTACCAAATTGATTTCTTCTGCCGACCAATGCCGCAATTTTTGATGTACCTATATCAATGGCACACACAATATTTTCTGTCGGATTTGCTAAATTTTTTTCCATGTCGGAGTTGGTTACATTATTAACTTGCATATTTCTTACTTTTATTTCAAACAAACGACTTGATTTTTATACATTATGTTTATAACCTTATAATAATCCCAGCCTACTTTTTTCAAAACATCGAAATAAAAAACATCCAGTCGTTTAATTTTTTGTTCGATATTCTTGTCATCCCCAAAAAGAATAGTACAATTTCCAAATCTCGGAATCAATTCTATCTGTCCTTTTTCGTTAATAATATACTGCCCTATCATTGCCTGCCAAAGCTTGTTTTTATTGACTGTTTGAATGGTATTGAATATTTTTATCAATTCTTCGCTGTGGATTTTTACTGTTGTATCACAGGCTTCCACCAGGTTTCCGGTAACTATCGGAACTTTAGCCGCAAACGTACTTGTTACAGGAAATTTAATTCCGTTTTCATCTACATAAAAAGATTGTCCCAGCAGGTTATATACTCTCATTAATGGCTTGCGTTGTTCTATTTTGATATTTAAATTTCCTTTATCGTCGGTGTAGGCATTTGAATTCTTCACCTGAGGAATTACGCGGACTGCTTTTTCAATGCGCTCGAGATCTTTTCCGGAAAGTATTTTACCTTTCACCTCAAACTGATTCTGGATAAGATTTAAGACCTGATTTTTACTGACAAAGAAATTTCCGTTCCATTCATCCACTCCGATTTTTATCTTATCTACTCTGCTGGCATCGCGGTTTATTTTAGCTATGACCACTAAAGCAATAAACGCCGCCAATCCAATAAGCATGGAGACACGGACAAGTATATTTTTAACGGTTTTATTCATTTTGTGTAAATCAGGATTTAGTATTTAGCAAGTTTTTGATGTCATTTACTTTCGTGTCAATATCCCCCGCACCAACGGTTATTAATACCTGTATATCGTCTTTTGTATTCAGGAAATCGACAAGGTCATTCTTATTAATTATTCTTTTCTCAGGAATTGTTACTTTATCTAAAATGATGTTGCTGGTAACACCTTCCATCGGTTTTTCACGTGCCGGATAAATTTCCAGCAATAGTAGCTCATCTGCTTTTGATAAGGAAACAGCAAATTCATCGCATAAATCTTTCGTACGGGAAAACAAATGCGGCTGAAAAATTACTGTCAGTTTCTTATTCGGGTATAATTCTTTTGCAGCTGCAATAGTCGCATCCAGTTCGCGGGGATGGTGTGCGTAATCATCAATGTACACAAATTTTTCATTGCGAACATGTGTTTCAAACCTTCGTTTTACGCCTTTAAAAGACACTACTGCTTTCTTAATATCTTCCTCTGAAACACCTATATTTAAAGCGATGGCGATAGCACCCACTGCATTTTCTATATTGTGCTTTCCACCGTAGTACGATTTTACCTCCTGAATAACTCCATTTGGATGAACGACATCAAATGTATATTCTCCGTTGTTTATTTCTAAATTTTTAGTGTAATAATCTGAAGAAGCTTCTGATAAACTGTAACGATAATTCGTCACCTGCTTATTTAATATTTTTTCAGGAACGGATGTATTGGTAATTAAGACTCCGTTTACGCGAACCTTATTACAAAACTGATGAAACGAATTTTCGATGGCTTCCAGATTTCCGTATATATCCAAATGATCTGTATCTACTGACGTTATCAATGCAATATTTGGCTCCAGATTCAGGAAAGAGCGGTCAAACTCATCTGCTTCGGCAACTGCATATTCACTGCCGTCAATGAAATTGGAGTTGAAATTGATACAAATTCCACCTAAAAATGCCGCTACACTTTTGTCTGCTGTTTTCAGAATATGTGCTACAATCGATGAGGTGGATGTTTTCCCATGTGAACCTGCAACTGAAATATTAAACATAGAATTTGCTGCCAGGCCCAGTATTTGTGCCCGTTTCAGCAATGTATAGTTGTTATCTGTATACCAATTGTACTGCAAATGGTCTTTTGGAATGGCCGGCGTATAAATAATCAATTCTGCTGCTTTATCCAGCGTCTCAATTGAATCCTCAAACGTAATTATTATTCCTTCCTTCTCCAGTTCATCTGTTAATGCAGTACGTGTTTTATCATAACCGGACACCATTTTTCCGTGCAAATTAAAATAACGTGCCAATGCACTCATACCGATACCGCCGATACCAAGAAAATAGATGCGTTGTATGTTGTTTAAGTTTATCATTTTTTCTTTGTCTGAATTTGGATAAATCAGATTTTAAGATTTCTGAATTTCATCAGTAATGGTATTTACAATATCATTTGCTGCATTTGTCTTCGCTAATGTTTTGATGTTTTCTGAAAGCTGATTTGATTTGATTTCATCTTTCATTAGTTCCAGAACAACAGTGCCTAATTTTTCTTTTGCTTCCGTATCTTTCACTAACACTGCCGCATTCTTATTTACTAAAGCCATGGCATTTTTTGTCTGATGATCTTCAGAAACGTTGGGTGACGGAATCAGAATGGTGGGCTTTCCTATAATGCACAATTCGGAAATTGACAGTGCACCGGCACGGGAAATAATGATATCTGCCGCACTATACGCCATATTCATCTCTCTTATAAACTGATGAATTTTCACATCCGTTAAATCTTTATTTTTTGTTCTTTCTATGATTCCATCGTAATATACTTTTCCTGTTTGCCACAATAACTGAATTTCATCTTGTGCAAATAATTCAATATTCTTTTCTATAGATTCATTAATCGTTCGTGCGCCCAAACTTCCGCCTATGATTAAAATTGTTTTTTTATTTGTTTTTAAATTAAAAAACGTAAGAGCTTCCGTTTTTTCAGGTAAGGCCGCCGTAATATCTTTTCTGACAGGATTTCCTGTCAGCACTATTTTATTTTCCTTAAAAAACTGATTCAGATTATCATACGCCACAAAAATCTTTTTTGCAAATCTTGAGAGAATTTTATTGGTGATGCCCGGATAAGAATTTTGTTCCTGAATAAATATCTTTATACCTAATAAAGTGGCTATAAAAAGAACCGGTCCGCTCGCATATCCTCCCACACCAATGCAGGCATCGGGTTTGAAATTCCGCACTACACTAAATGCCTGAAACAAACTCTTCAATAATTTAAACGGAAACCACAGGTTTTTTATGGTCAGGCTTCTTTGCAAACCCACCACTTCCAGACCTACTATCTTATAACCGGCTTGCGGTACTTTTTCCATTTCCATTCTGCCACTCGCTCCAACAAATAAAATCTCACAAGAAGGAACATGCTGCTTCAACGCATCAGCAATAGCGACAGCCGGAAAGATATGGCCTCCGGTGCCGCCTCCGGCAATTATAAATTTATATGTCGATGATTGGTTTACCATTTTTTATTATCCGTGAATTTCGTCTACTACTTTCTTTTTAGATTTTACAGCAGGTGGTGCTGATTGAACTTTCTCTTCCACATGTCTGCTCACACTTAAAATAATTCCAATGGCAAATGCATTGAACCATATACTTGTACC
>JADLAJ010000059.1 GCA_020848255.1 Chitinophagales bacterium | reverse complement strand
CTACAGCTTTCATTAAAGCTTCGATTTGTGCAGTACCTTCAGCATCGTCTTGTAATGCTTTGATAGCAGAACCCTGGATGATTGGTGTGTTATCACCATCATAGCCACGACGTGTCAATTCTTCACGGATATCCATTTCTACTAACTCTAACAATTCCGGATCATCTACCAAGTCTACTTTATTCATGAACACTACCATACGTGGTACACCTACTTGTGCAGCCAATAAGATATGCTCTTTAGTTTGAGGCATTGGTCCGTCTGTTGAAGCTACCACTAAGATAGCGCCATCCATCTGAGCCGCACCTGTAATCATATTTTTGATATAATCCGCGTGACCTGGGCAGTCAACGTGTGCATAGTGTCTTGAATCTGTCTGATACTCTACGTGAGCTGTATTAATGGTAATACCTCTTTCTTTTTCTTCCGGTGCAGCATCAATTGAATCGTAATCCTTTTTTTCTGCCAATCCTCTTTTAGATAAAACATACGTAATCGCAGCAGTCAATGTAGTTTTACCGTGATCGACGTGTCCGATTGTACCAACGTTAACGTGTGGCTTATCTTTTACAAATTTTTCCTTAGCCATGATTTGTTTTTTTTAATATTTAATAATTTATTCGAATTTAATTATACTAATTTGAGCCGATGAAGGGAATTGAACCCTCGACCTCTTCCTTACCAAGGAAGTGCTCTACCACTGAGCTACATAGGCGATAGAGTTTTGAGTCGTAATACGGTTCATTCACTTCTGATATTTTATTAGAGCGGAAGACGAGGTTCGAACCCGCGACCTACAGCTTGGAAGGCTGTCGCTCTACCAGCTGAGCTACTTCCGCAATATTAAGTCAGATTGTAAATATCATACTTACCAACTTTTTTCAATCTTTTACTCTTTTTTAAAGAACTACTTTTATTCAATAGAAGACTTTCGTCTTCAAGTTTAATTTGTGGGCAGAGAAGGATTCGAACCTACGTACTCTCGCGAGGACAGATTTACAGTCTGTTGCCTTTAACCACTCGGCCATCTACCCGACAAAAAAAACATGACTAGAGCCGATGGAGGGATTCGAACCCCCGACCCGCTGATTACAAATCAGCTGCTCTGGCCAACTGAGCTACATCGGCACAAAACTCATTTATTTACAAGAACTTACATCAGAAAACTTAAAAGTTTCCTGATTTTCGGAGTGCAAATATACGATTTAATTCTGATTTTTTGCTATTATGGACAAAAATCTTATAGCTTTAAGATTATTTAAAGTTTAAGGAATTTTCCTCCCGGAATCATACTTTAATCTCAGCTTTCCCTGTTATTTTCTTCTGTACTGCCATAAATTTTCCTAAAAGCATGTTTCACAACTACTTATTAAATTATTAAAAACCTACCTGTGTTTATTGTATTTATCATTAACTTAGTCTGAGAGTATATCTATTACAAGCAAACTGAGTAAAATGGGTATTAATACAATAATTGTGGATGATGAAAAGAGCGGTGCGAACGTTTTGCGTTTACTGTTAGAAAAATATTTCCCGGAAATTCAGATAAGAACCGTCTGTCATAATATAACGGATGCTTTCAATGCCATAAAAACGTACCATCCCGATATTGTTTTTTTAGACGTTAAAATGCCCAACGGGGATGGTTTCGATTTATTAAATATGTTTGAGAAAGTTGACTTTGCTGTTATTTTCGTAACGGCGTATGACGAATATGCCTTGCGGGCGCTGAAATTACGTGCGGTTGATTATTTGCTGAAACCCATTAATAAGCTTGATTTGGAAACTGCTATTCAAAAAGCCGTCGAGTTGTTGCCGTTTATTCACAGCAGCGAATACCAATATCCTAAAAACACCTCTGCCGGTGAGGTTTTTGTGCTGAACAAATATAAAAACAAGCATGTGATGCTGAATGATATTTTATACATCATTGCGGATTCCAGTTATTCCACTATTTACTGCAACAACAACAAAAGATATGTTACGAGTAAAACACTAAAAGATATTGAAGAAATTTTGTGCAACGAATCGTATAATTTTATCCGTATTCACAAATCGGTTATCATTCACACAAAGCATATGACATCTTACAAACAGAAAGGCGACAATCTGGTTGTTATTATGCCCAATGAAGAGGAGTTTGAAGTTGCACAACGAAAAAAAGCTGAAATCAGACATATTCTTTCTTCATTAACAAAGCGCTAATTGTTAATTATATTCATCTATCAGGGGAATTATAATTTTCGTGATGGTTCCGCTTCCGTTCGAATTATTTCTGATATCAAAATAAGTAAAGTCAGGCTTTTTAGTATACAACAATCCTATTCTTTCTTTTATGATATACAAGCCATGCGACTTGTGATTTGGATTTCCCATAGACTTCAATCCGGTACCATTATCTGTTACTTCAATTTTCAGTTTATCTGTATCCAGTTTGGAAAAATGTACCCTTATCTCTTTCTGTCCCTCCTTAAACCTTAAGCCATGCCAGATGGAGTTTTCAATAACAGGCTGCAACAGCATTGAAGGGATTATAACATTACCCAGCTCTATGTGTTCTGTATTCACAACAGTAAAAATAATCTTGTCCTTCAGCCGTTGTTCTTCAAATAATATATACTTTTCCAGCAATTCAATTTCAGATGAGATAGCAATCATTTTTTCCCTGTTGTTTGCAAGCACCATTCTCATGAGTTTTGAAAATTCGGATAAATAATAATGCGCCTCGTCGTTCTGATTATTCAAAATATATTCCTGAATGGAGTTGATAGCATTGAAGGTAAAATGAGTGCTCATTTGCGAACCGAGTAATTTTTGCTCCAGTTCCACCGCTTTCTTTGCCGCCAGTATTTTATTCTGTTTCATAATCAAATAGTAGATAACAAAACTAAGCAGCGCAACGATCATCATAACAACAATGATATATGACCTTCTGGTTAGTTTTAAATCTTTCAGTCTGTTTTGCTCTTTTATAATTTCAGCCTTTTTATCAAACTCATATTGAAGCTGACTTCTTAAAAGTACTTTGTGATTGTTATCATTTATAATACTATCATTTGTACTCTTATACAACTCAAACATTTCTAATGCTTTTTCTGGATGATTGGTGTTTTTATAAATCTTGTACAATGTTTCAGCTGCATTTCTTTTTAAAAACAAATCATTCTCTTCATCTGCTATTCGCATTGCTTCCTGAACATATTTTAAGGCTGTTTTATAATCACCATCTGATAAATACACAGTAGCTATTTCATCATACACATTACCGGTTCCGTTCTCATCTCCCAGCGTCTTCATTAAATCGAGACTTTTTTGCAGGTAAAGCATGGAAGAATCATTTTTTCCAATTTCATTAAATATCCTGCCTAAGCCGAGTAAAGCTGTGCTTGCCTGTGTGTTGTCATTTACTTCGTAACTGATTTTAAGAGCCTCGTCATAATAAGGCTTTGCTTCTAAAAAAGATCGTTTATTGTAATAATTACAACCGATATTAAACAGGATCGTTTTAATGACATTTTTTTGATTAATTGTCCTTCCGTGTTTCAAGGCACGTTGAAAAAAAACCATTTCTTTTTCTGAATCTCCTAAGCCGCCATAAGTAGAACCGATATTCGCCAGATTGGACATTATAAGGTATTCATCTTTTATCTGCTCACTAATCCGCAGGCTTTCATAAATATATTCCAGTGACTGCACATAATTTGCCCGTTCATATTCTATGTTGGAGAGATTATTTAAGATGGATGATAAGGTGTAGTAGTTCTTAGTTTTCCTGCACAATAGCAATCCTTTCTTATAGTAGAAAACAGCACTGTCTTCTTTATCCTTTATGGTAAAATAGGTGCCTAAAATATTTAATGCCTTTGCCTGAAATATTGTATTCTTTTTCCTGACAGCAAAATCATATATCTGCTGCGCATAATAACGGGCACTATCCGGCTGTGAAAAAAGATACACCTGCCAGCAGATTACATCCATTGCATTTAACCTGGCTGAATCATAGCGCGCAGTATTCTTCCAAACCGCCCACAAACTGTCTAAACTTTTAGGTGTAATCTCAATATCCTCCGCAAACGTGTAATTAAATGAACATACTAAAATGCAGGAAATACTTATTATTTTACGTATGCACATAAAATTGATTTCCGTTTTTAATCTTCGGCTAGTACTATGATAAAGTCATCCGGAGAGAAGCTGATTTTATCAGATTTTTTTGGATTTAGTTTTACACCGAAATGTTCTTCAGAATTACTGCTTTCTGCATTTATTCTGTAACCTATTGCCGTTTCATTCAATTGTGCTGCACTTTCCAGTACTGTGTAAAAATCCATTTCCTCTCCCGTTTTCACATAACGACTGACAGGTTTCAGGTAAATCTCCGAGCCATCTGCTTCAAACAGGATATCGTATACTTTTTTCAAATCTTTATTCTCACTCAACTGGCTCAGCATTAAACTGATTAAATTATCACCCACAATAAAATCATCTGCCTTGGCAACGACTCCTAATTCTCTGTTTCTTATATCCAGCATTTCTGAAACAATACTTAAATCCTTATTTACTTTCTCGCTGATGGCACGCAAATGCAGTAAACAGATTAGTGTAATGGCATCACTCTCCTGCACATCCATATTTTCTGTATAGCTTAATAAAATGATATGGTCGAAGTTCTCCACTTTCAGGCTGTCCAGTGTACTTCTATCTATAATATTCCCTTTCATGTACGTAATGCGCTGATGTTTCACGTTTGACTTTAAATCCGTCAGTGTTTCTTCAATATCAATCTCTCCGTCAGCCAATATCAGCACTTCAGAGCCGGAAGCCACGTAATTATCCAATTCTTCAATAATATTTATACCTCTATTGTTCCATCCCAGAATTAATGTGTGCTCTGTCTTCACATTATCATGGTCAATCCTGCAAAACAAGTCCTCCTGAATATTCCAGCTCGTTTTACCGCTTACTACTACGGTGTCGTCATCTTCACTAATTGCAATTACCTGATCACCTGCATTAATTAGTGTATCCATCGGCGGATTTATCATCACCTCATCCTCAGCAGTAAAAACACCTATGATAGATGAGGTATCATATGCTTTCAGTGCATCTTTATATGTTTTTCCTGCTAATGATTTTTCCTCCTGAAAATAGATCTCATCTCCATCAAATTGCAACAACTCTGAATACACCACACTTAAACCCGACTGGCGACAGGTTTGTGCAGTTATTTTTGAAATCAGATTAGAAGACAACACAAATACCGTTTCATCATTACCCACTAATTCTGCGGCTTCCATATTCTTTATGTCTTTTATTTCCGCTACAATATGATAAGGGTCTTTTTTTCTGTTTCTGCCGTTGGTTAATGCCAATACCGATTTAATGACATACGTATCTGCATTAGCTTCATCATTGGCCAGCACAATAATAGAACGTGCTTCATTCGGATTGACTACAGCGATAGCAGAAGATTCCAGCGGACTGCCGCTTCTGCATATTATTTTCGTGTTTTTAAAGTCGTCAATTTTATCGCGGATTTCATCATCCATTTCTACTTTATCTCTATCCGCTAAAATCACAATACTCGGATTTTTCTGGTTAGTGTTCGCTTCAATAAGTTCTACAATAATTGAAAATACTTTTTCAGACCAGCCTAAAATAAGTGTGTGGTTTGACTCCAGCACTTTTGACTTTCCTTTTTTCAGTTCATCAATTTTTTCATCGATGCCACTGGAGATGGAACCGATTAAAATGGAGATAACGAATATACCTACCAGCGTTGCAATGAAGCGCACGATACGAAAAGGCCAGGCATCTGCCGGGTCGCCGCCCATCGTTCCGGAGTCTAAAGTGGCCATTAAACTTTGCCAGGCTCCTTCAAAAAACCCAAGCGGATGTTCCGCATCTCCGGATTCTTTAATTCCGAATAACAGAATAATTAAACCCAATAAGAGTACGATGACCAGGGAAACAATGGCAAGCCATTTTATAACGCCGGCAGGACCGGATGACATCGTGTTTTCGAAATAATACCGAATTTTTTCTTTTAGTGTTGGTTTTGGCATAATTTTATGATTTTATAGAAATTAACATTTTACAAGACAAATATTAGAAAATCTCCATACAATATTTAAGATTCCTGAACATTCTTATTTAACGATTAATTTTAACAGAAGAAATTTATTTTACGCAGTCTTTTTCGCTTATACATATGGTAAATTAGCATATACAATTTAACAACTAAAACAATCTAAATTATGTCATTTTTTTCTAAAATCAAACAGAAACTGGGAATTGGTACCATTTCTGTAAAAATCAATGTTCCGGGACAATTGAACGCAGCAGACGGAAAATTAAAAGGTTCTTTGCTGCTCACCGCAAAAAGCAATCAGAAAGTAAAAAAAATAGACATTAAGCTGGAAGAAGAGCAGACAACAGGAAGAGGTGATAATAAGAAAACGAATTATTACACTATTGGTTCCTGGAACAGCAATGAGTTTTTCGAGATGAAAGAAGGTGAAACCAAAACGGTTGAATTCGAATTTCCCGTTCAGGTGTATAAATCCTCTACAGATCAGCTGGCGGAAAAAGGCGGCGTGCTGGGCGGATTGGGTAAAATGGCAAAGTTTGCAGATGACGCGCGCAGCGAATTCAGTGTAAAGGCAGTCGTTGACGTGGAAGGTGCTTCACTGGATCCAAGCGATTCCTGCAATATAAACATCATTAAATAAACTATTTTCATAGGCAATCTCTCTAAAATTAGTTGCACTTTTAATTTATCAAAAGCCATGAAAAAATGCGGTCAATTGACCGCATTTTTTATTAGATGAAACTTTATTTATAATTCTTTCTTTTTAGTTTTAATTTTTTCGATTTGTCTTTTTAATGAATCAACCGCCATATCTACGGCAGCTTCAAATTTTTTACTTTTTTCTTTCGCCACCAACGTATTCCCCGGTATATTGGTTTTTATGACTACGACTTTATCTTTTACCTGTGTGTTTAGCTGTTCTAAACTTAAAATCACATCAGAATCAATGATACGATCATAGAATGTTTCAAGTTTAACAAGTTTTTTGTTGATAAAGTCTTTCAGAGACTGATCTGCATCGAAATGCAAAGACTGAATTTGGATTTTCATTGACATAATAAAGTAATTTATTTTTTTTAGTAATTAGTTATCCGTCATTTGTTACACGATTTTTTCATAACCTTCAGACCGATAACATTGTCTTTTAATTTTAAATACTTTAAAAATTTTGCATAGGCGTTAAGCTTTTGGGTGAGCAATTTTATAAATTTCTTTTAGTTGTTCTATCGTATTATGCGTATATACCTGCGTGGATGCCAAACTTGCATGTCCCAGTAATTCTTTAATATCATTTAGTTTTGCACCATTATTACTCATGTGCGTTGCAAATGAGTGACGCAATACGTGCGGGCTTTTTTTCTCAGCCGTACTACAATGTCCAATGTGCAACTTTACTATTCTATAAACGTAATTCGGATATAGTTGTTTCCCGTCTTTCGTTAAAAAAACATAAGGTGCTTTCGGTATATTTTTTAATTCTTCCAGTTGTGTTTTCTGGAAAATGCGTAAAGAATCTGTCAGTTCGTTTCCAATGGGAATCAGGCGTTGTTTATTGCCCTTTCCTGTTACTTTTACCTGATTGCTGCCAAAATTAATATCGCTCCACTGCAGGTTTATCAGCTCCTGTCGGCGCATACCGGTAGAATACAAAACATCCATCAGCAGCCTTTCTTGCATATTATCAAATGCATTTTCTTTTGTGAAATACATTTGAGGCTCATCAAACAGTTTATTTATTTTTTGCTGCTCAACAAATTTTGGCAGGCGTTCCGGGATTTTCGGAGAGTTTATCTTATCGGCAGGATTGGTTTTTAATTGGCCGATTTTCTGGTTGTATTTATAAAAGGATTTAAGGGCTGAGATTTTACGTTTAATACTGGTCGGTTTATTCTTATCGTTCACCAACTGTACTACAAAAGCACGAACCTGGTTGTTT
>JADLAJ010000058.1 GCA_020848255.1 Chitinophagales bacterium | reverse complement strand
CTGGAGTTTGAACCAAGGTTTGATAATTTTTGATTTGCGTGAAGAAAGTCGTTACGTTCAATGTCGAATTTTTTATAGGTTCTGTTTTCAAACCAAATTCAAAGTGATGTGTAAGTTCCGGTTTCACTTTCGCTAAGTCTGTTAAAACACCGGTACTGTCTGTCGGAAGTCCGCCTAAGTTAAGACCGATTGGTTTAAATGTATTGGCATAAGTAGTGTAAATTTTTACTTGTTTATGTGGCGAATAGGCTACTGTTAATTGACCGGAAGCATTGAAATTACTGGCACTAGCTTGAAAAGCCTGATTGGAATAAACAGAATTTTTTAATGCTAATAATGCTGGATTAGTTGTTTCAAGACCGCCATATACTTCTCTTCTGAAATCAACAGATTTTTTGTCATAGTTTAGTCTTAAACCTGGTAGAATTCTGAAACCTTTAAAAATTTCCCAATCTACTTGTGCAAATAATGCACCACTAAAATTATCTAATGATGGATATGATTTTAATCCGTAGCCTTCCAACAAACCTGGTGTTTTCCAAAGTGCACTGGTAGAAGATTGAACGAATCTCCAGGTGTCTTTTCCGGCTTCTTCCTGATGGAATCCATCGGCACGCAATTTTTGTCCAAATAAGAATGCACCAAATACACCACTTATTTTTTTAGAAAATGTAGCCGCATATCGGAATTCTTGCGACCATTGTCTGTGTTTAGATGGTGCTTGAGAAAGTGCCAGAGCTTGCAAACCTGTAAAATCTCTGTCGTTGGATGGTATCCATTTCCAAAAACGTAATGCAGTAGTAGAGGTTAAGGTTCCTTTCCCTAATTTGTAATCAACATTAACAGAAACGCCACCCATATTTTGTCCGGATTTCCAAGGTGTATCATGATCTATTATTCTGTCAAACGGATTTTGAGAAGGTAAGGAATAACCTAAACTTGCAATGATACTATCAAATTGTCTGTAACCTGCTCGTTGTGTTTGTACCACTCCTGCATTTACCTGTGCATAACCATCAGGTCGTTGAGAAGTGAAATCGCCTGATACTAAAATTTCTAATTTGTCAATAGGTTTGTAGAGCAATTGAAGACGTGCACTTATATTACTCAATGTGTTCACATCGTTTCCTGTTCTAATATTCTTTAACAATCCGTTTCTGTGTGTTCCGGAAAATGAAATACGCGCAGCGAGTTTGTCTTTTACAATTGGACCTGAAATAGATGCCTTGCCTTGTACGTATTGATAATTTCCATAACTCAGTTCTAAATTTCCTTGTCTGATAAATGTTGGTTTTCTGGTGGTGATATTGAATGCACCTGCAGTGGTATTTTTACCAAACAGTGTTCCTTGTGGTCCTCTTAACACTTCAATCTGTTGTATATCCACAAAATCTAAGGTAGTAGCCGCCGGACGAGCATAATATACACCATCTACATAAAATCCAACACCAGGATCCAAACCATCATTTGATAGCCCAAATGTAGTACCCAATCCTCTGATATTTAAAGAAGTATTTCTTGGATTGGATGAGTATAGCTGAACAGACGGAATTAATTCTTTTACCCTGTTTACATTAAAAGAGCCACTATTCTCTATTTGATTGGCACCAATAACAGTAATAGGAATTGGAATATCCTGTGCTTCTTCATTTCTTCTTCTTGAAGTAACGACAATTTCATCAAGGTTGCTGTTTCCTTCAATTACTCCAATTCTTAATTCTTTGGTCCAGTCCTTTATTTCCAGTTCTTTATCCTCATATCCTAAATAAGTTATTATCAAAATATTATTGGTAGTAGTATCATCTACTGCTATTTCAAAGTATCCTTTTTCATCAGTAGTTGCACCAAGAGTTGTTCCTTTAAGTACAACATTAGCACCAAAAAGAAGCTCATTTTTGGCTATGTTTAGAATAGTACCCTTTAATAAGTGTTTTGAAGTTAGCTTATTTTGAACGGATACTTGAATTGATTGTGTCGTATCAGATTCTTGTGCATGCAGCAAAGATGATATTGCAATAAGAAGAATAAGGCTGATTATTTGTAAACCATTTTTTTTCATAACAGATAATTTTATTTAGAAAGTGCACAAATCTATAAAACCTACCAAATATATAGACTATATAGATTTATTAAATTAACGTTATGCTTTAAAAGAGAATGATGGTATATTTAAACAAATAAAAGAGATGCTTACAAACTACTGGATATGGCTGGCTATTATTTTTAATGCGCTGACGAATATTGGATTTAAATATGCATCCATGGTGGAAGATAATGCAAAGAAGAAATGGATTTTGTTTTCCGGCGCTTTGGTATTCGGACTGCTGAATTCAATCTGTTTTACTGAGGCATTGAAAACAATACCGTTAAACATTGCGAGTGCGGTTTTCTTTTCGCTTACCATCGTTAGTTTATCGATGGTTTCTTATTTTGTATTTAACGAAGAAATGAACTGGCTGCACGTAGGTGGCACCTTTGTCATAATCGCAGGTGTAGTTATGATAAATGCATAATAGGATTAGTTTTCCTTTTTGGGTTTGATACGCACCATATCTATTTTGGGCATTTCTTTTTCTTTAAAGAAATAATTCTTCTGAGCTTTTAAACGCTTCTCAAAATCTGCAAATTTTTTATTGCTGCTTTTTGTCCAAAGACATTCAGCTGTGGCAAGAAGCCTCGGAAAAACCATGTATTGCAAATCATTTTCATCCTTGATAAACTGCGTAAAGACAAATGCTTGCCCGCCCAGTATGTGTGCCTGTATTTTGCT
>JADLAJ010000057.1 GCA_020848255.1 Chitinophagales bacterium | reverse complement strand
TTCGCAAGTTCTTCCCGCAGATTGATGATTTTTGCTTCTGTTGATATTTCATCATGATGCATGCAGCGGATCAAATCGTTGAACATATTTCCGGCTGCACGAAGTCGTTTCGAAATCATGGTGTATTCTTCCTGCTGGTATTGGTGCACTGTTTCGGGTGTCATGTGCTTCACGCAAAGTTCCACAAAAGGGTTGTTTTCTTTGAAATATTGGGGCAGGTACAGACTTTTACGTCCCTCATAACTTTGCTGGTCGAAGTCAATTGCCCTGATCCGATAGTGGATTTGTTCAAAATCGGGCGTAATATCAATTACATAATTGTAAGAACGCATATCACCAAGTAGTCTTACAAAGCAGCGTTCATTAAATTTTACAAATTCCTTGGCAAGCCTGATTTCGTTCAGTCCTTTGTCGTGAAGATTATTTGCGATAAACATATCACCGGGAATGCCTGCAATATGCTCTTCAATGAGTGTGTCGCCATCCACAAAATAAGTGATGCGATTGGGTGATAAAATATGTTCCAGTTCGAGACCGTAAATTCTGGAAGCATCGGCTTTTTTTATGTAGAAGTAATCGAAGTTATCATTATAATGATTCACAATTCTGATTCGAAACGGATTCGAATTCCCAAAAGTGCAGTAATCGATACGATCTACAAATAAATGTTCCGTTACGGAAGTGTCGCCACCGGTTTTTAGAAGTGCATATATTTCAGTAAGCGATTTATTCAGATGGGCCAGCTCCGATTGCGGATAAAGAACGGTCTCCCACAAGGTGTCTTTTCCATTGGGATCATACAATGGAATGGCATTGTTGTAGCGCACTAAATCTTTGTACTCCACATGAATTTTAATTGCCCGTGAATAGTAGCTGAGATATTCCCGGAGCTCTTTATTGACAGGGTAGTGGGGCTTCTTTAAAGAAATATGATTATCCATAAGTTTATTTTTTACGAATAATCATCAGGCCATCACGAATGGGAAACAATACATTTTCAACACGGTCATCGCTTTGAATTTTTTTATTGAAATGGTGCAAAGCCAAAGTTTCGCTGTCCATTTCATCTTCGGGTTTCAGTATATTCCCGCTCCACAAAACATTGTCGGCTACAATATAACCACCTTTGCTGAGTTTGTCAAATGTAAGATCATAATACAAAGCATAATTCTCTTTGTCGGCATCAATAAAAACCAAATCAATTTGTTCTTCCAGTAATGGAATAATTTTAGTGGCATCACCGGAAAGCACTTCAATCTTGTTTTCGTAACCCGACTCTTTCACATACCTCATTACCATATCATGCAATTCTTCATTGATATCGATGGTAATGAGTTTGCCATTATCAGGTAAGCCTTCTGCCAGACATAGTGCAGAATATCCTGTGTAAGTACCTATTTCTAAAATCCGTAGAGGTTTTATCATGTGACTGAGCATCGATAACACACGACCTTGTAAATGCCCAGATAACATTCGTGGCATAATTACTTTTGCCTGTGTCTCCCGATTTAACTTAGCTAAAATAGCAGATTCATCTTTTGTATGTTGTTCCACATATTCGGTCAATCGTTCATCCAGAAAATCCATATACTGTTTTTTAAATTATTATTTTGCATTTAACCGGTTCAAACCTGCCTCTGCCTTCTGATCAATACTATTCTGGTATTCATGATTTCGCAGTGCCAGACATTTTTTATACCATTCAATTGCTTCTTTATTTTGCTTTTGTTCTTCATAAATTATGGCAGACAATAATGCAGCATTGGCTGCAAAGTAGTAGGTTGTAGAGCTTCCATTTTCATACGTTTGTCCGTAATAATATAAAGCCTTCGTTTTCTGCCCTTTTTTATCGAAGAGGCGCGCTAATCGGTAGGTGTATTCCAATTGATCCTGTAGCCTGTTAAATGAACCTGCAGGAGCACCTGCGAGTTCGGTTAGTGATGAAGCATAATTTCCGCCATCAAAATATAGTCGCGACCGAAGGAGATAAATATTCGGGATAATCCCGGTTTGCGCTTCTTTGACTGCCTGTTTGTCTTCATCCGTAAAATCATTTCCTTTTTTAATTGCCACCACTAATGCACTCCGGTATCCTGAAGTATCCTTTTGCAGCAAATGAATCCATCCAATTTTCTGATGCGCGGCTTTAACGAAACTATTACCTTTAAATCCATCCAGAAATCGCTGAAAATCTTTTTGAGCATCTAGTTGTAATTTGTTTAATTTTAGAATGCCGGTAAGATAATCGAGATAATACAAAGGGTATTGTTGCGAAGTGGCTTTAACTTTCTGAAGCGTTGTCAGTGCCCGATCAAACAGCCCTTTACTAATACAGGTGTTGGCGATAATAAAGGTACCCAGGGGACCGTATTCGGAAATCTGCGCTACCATTTCATCCGTCAGTTTCATAGCCAGTTCAGGGTCTTTTTCGAAGTGTGAAGCAATAAATATTCTCAGAAAATAACTTTCAGCAAGTAAAAAATGCAGGTCGTTATCGGTTTTAGCTGCTTCTACTAATTTATTCAGTTCCGATGCTCCCTGTTTGATAGTGCCATGCATCCCGGCAAGGTTGGCCAGCCAGACATAGTTATCGGGGACAGCACCAATAACAGCATGAAAAAAACCAAGTGTTTTCAGATTTGGAATAAATGCAGGAAATTTCTCCTGATTGGTAACGGCAATCTTATAGGATTTCCTCAGCTGATAGCCGGCGGTGAGATATTCTTTACGTTTCAGTTTGAGAATCGCAGATTGCAGGTACATTTCACTCGTGGCATAACCTGCCCACGGATTGCCTCCCGGAACTGAATTGTAAGCCTCATGACGCATATCGAATTCACTTCGGAATTTCAGAAAATCTGCATCTTCTTCTGATATAAATGCTTTATAAAAAAGTATTTGTTGTTCCAGATATAATACTGCAGCATTATCGGGTTGGGATGCTTTTTGGGTGGCAATAAACTTTTCAGCCTTCTGAAACTGCAGATTGAAAATTGCTTGATAATGCTCCCTGCATTCTTTATTGAAGTCAAAGGTTGTTGCTGTCACCAACTGACTGCAACAAATTAAAATTCCAATTAGAAGGGTTCTTCTCATTTAGCTGCTAAACTACTAAAAAATCATCCACAAAAAAAGGATCTCTTTTTGGGAGATCCTTTCCTTAAATG
>JADLAJ010000056.1 GCA_020848255.1 Chitinophagales bacterium | reverse complement strand
GCGAAGACAGATACTGATGAAAAAATAAATGCAAATAAAATAATGAATCTTAAAATTGTACATCGTACATCGTACATCGTAAATTGTAAATTATTCATTAAGATTAATCTTTCTCAATAATATCTAATAATCTGTTTAAGTCGGAAACAGAATAAAATGGAATAATAATTTCACCTTTATCTGCAGCTGTTTTCTTGATTTTTACTTTTGTTTCAAAAAGATCCATCAGTTTGGTTTGTACGCTTTTGTAAGAAGCAGGTAAAGCCACTTCTTTCTTTTCCTGTTTTTTATTTCCGGAGTTGGAAGATAAAAGACGAACCAACTCCTCTGTTTTTCTTACCGATAAGCCCTTGGAATTTACTTCTTTCAAAACGTATAACTGCTTATCAACTTCCGGTACCGAAATAATAGCGCGGGCATGTCCCATAGAAAGTACTTTGTCGCGCAATGCTTTTTGTATTTCCGGCGGCAATTTCAGTAAGCGTAAGTAATTGGTAACCGTAGAACGGTCTTTACCCAAACGTTCTCCTAGATTCTCATGTGTTAAGCTGCATTCATCAATCAGACGCTGATAGGTGAGTGCCACCTCCATGGAATTTAAATCTTCACGTTGGATATTTTCTATCAGTGCCATTTCCACCACTTCCTGATCATTGGCCATTCGAACATATGCTGGACTATCCGCCATGCCTGCCATTTTTGAAGCACGCAAACGACGTTCACCGGAAATCAGCTGGTATTTCTTTTCACTTATTTTTCTTACCGTTATAGGCTGAATCACACCGTGAATTCTAATAGAAGAAGCCAGTTCTTCCAGTGCCTGCTGGTTGAAATCAGCACGCGGCTGAAACGGATTCACTTCAATTTGTTCCAGTTTTATTTTTGGAACGGTATTGATGATAGAATCCTCATCTGTTGCACTTATTTTTAAAATGTCTGTATTGTCATCAATATCTGATAATAATGCCCGAATACCTTTTCCCAGCGCGTCTTTTTTCTTTAATAAAGCCATCTTATTTTAATTGTTGAATGAATAAATTATAGAATTATTGAATCAAATCGCTCAATTCTCAAATCTATTATCTCAAAATCTAGTTTAGTTTTTCGTCTATCGGTTCTTCAATAAATTTATCTTCCATCGGAATGTTCGTCATGCCGTTATTCTGCATAATTTCTCTTGCAAGATTTAAATAATTCACGGCTCCTTTGCTATCTGCATCATACATGATAATCGGCTGTCGTAAACTTTGTGCTTCTCCTAAACGGGTATTTCTGTGAATGATGGTGTTAAATACGCTTTGCTCAAATCTGCGTTTTACTTCAGAAACTACCTGATTGGATAGATTTAAACGCTGATCGTACATCGTTAACAAAATACCTTCAATTTCCAGTTCTTTATTTAAACGGGATTGTACAATTTTGATGGTATTTAATAACTTACCTAATCCCTCCAAAGCGAAATACTCACACTGAACCGGCACTAAAACCGAATCAGAAGCCGTTAATGCATTTACCGTAATCAACCCTAAGGAAGGAGAGCAGTCGATGATGATGAAATCGTATTTCTTCTTCAAATCGTGTAAGATATCTTTCAATATCTTTTCTCTGTTCGGATGGTTAATCAATTCTATTTCCGCACCTACGAGGTCGAGGTGTGCCGGTAATAAAAATAAGTTCGGTGTATCTGTTTCCAGAATGATGTCTTTCGCTTTTACACTGTCAATCAGACATTCGTATAAACTCACCTTAATATTTCTCGGATCGAAGCCACAGCCGCTGGTGCTGTTTGCCTGTGGATCGGCATCAATCAACAATGTTTTTTGTTCTAAAATGGCTAAACTTGCCGCCAGGTTGATGGCTGTTGTTGTTTTTCCAACACCACCTTTTTGATTCGCTATACTGATTATCTTTCCCATATACTTACAATTCAATCGTTTGTCCTATTGTTAATAAAATTAATTCTTTTCCTGCATTTGCAAATTTTTCTTTTGCAACTTCATGATTTATCCTAATTGGTTCAAATGTATCATAATGAACGCCAATAACCTTATCGCATTGTACAAAATCAGATGTTGCAATAGCGTCTTCGATATCCATCGTAAATTTGTCGCCAATTGGTAAAACAGCAAATTTTAGTTTTGCCCAGCGTGGAATCAGCTGCATATCCATAGTTAAAGCGGTATCACCGCTGTAATAAAAATCACCTTCGTTGGTATTTAACACAAAACCCATCGGGCTTGCACCATAAGTGCCATCAGGCAAACACGATGAATGAACAGCTGCAACTGCTTTTATTGTTCCAAAATCTGTAGACCATTTTCCGCCTGTATTCATTGGCCTGAAATTTGTTAATCCTTGTTTTTGAAACCATTCATAAATTTCGTATGCACAAATTACAGTTGCATTGGTACGTTTGGCAATGGCCAGCGCATCTGCAATATGGTCGAAATGACCATGCGATATGGCAATATAATCGCATTCAATCTGATTAATATCGATATGTTTTGCCAATTCATTGGCAGTTATAAACGGATCAAATAGTATCTTTTTTCCATTGGTTTCCACCAGAAAGCAGGAATGTCCGTAATAGGTAAACTTCATTTTTGTTAAATATCTGAACGTTTAATTGAAAAACTGTGAACTTTACAATGTTCCACGCTCAAAAATAACCTATTCAACCCATCATTTTTAGTCAAGTTATTAAAGAATTACACACAATCTTTGTGGATAAATTTTAAACCGCTGTGAATGAATGGATTTTGACTAAAACTTATTGATTTTAAGCAATTTTGCAACAATTATTTCATATAAACGGAGATTTTCCTACTACAAATTATGTATTGATTTGCTGTTACGCTGATTTTACATTTACAACGCAATTCTGCTGTCATTTTTAACAAAATACAATAATATGGATAATTTGAAATCTATTGGTGTCGTCTTGCTCTGCTTGAGTGCAATTCTGACGATTTCCTGTAAAAAAACCTCTGAAAAGGACATAAGTGTTAGCATTAACAGTCCAATTGAAGGGAACACTTACACCGGTGCCATCGAAATGGGATTTTCGATAAATGCACCAAATGGTTTAGACAGCTGCTCCATTGCGCTGACGAACGCTGCTGAGAGTTTGGCTTATTATCTAAATAATTTTTTTGCAGGAAGCGGCGTGAGAAATAAAACTACCTTTAGCTATTCATATACACAAACCACACTGCCTTCCACGCTGACGGATGCAAAATTTATAATTACGGTTGTAGACTTACAGAAAAAACGTTTTACAAAAACCATCAATCTTAAAATCATACAATAAGTACGGTCATATATTGAGATAATTATAAAGCGTTACATGTTATTTTAATGTTTGGATGGCTGTATTTATTTCTGAAAGTTCTTCTGTAGTTAAATCAATCGCATTGGGTTGTTGAGGCAGTAATTTCCATGGAGCAGGTGCCCCAAAATCATATGCGCCAAATACCAAAACCGGTGTTCCATGCTTTACAACAGTGGTTTCGTCTTTAGAAAGCACCCATTGTTCCGCCCAGTCAAATATCCATTTTGCATTTTCCTCGTACATACGAATACAGGAATGGCTGGCCGGATAACCGGGTAAGGTATATTGATGCATTCCTACACCGCCATAATTTGAGATGTTAAAATACCAGGGCATAATCCAGTCGCCGTCGACGGTACTTCGTTTCTTTTTTGCTTTGAAATTGGTATAAAACAGCCCGTTAGGAGTTGGCTTGGCTTTTCTGCCACTGCTGACCGGTCCAAATTGCACCCGTTTTCCGTTTTC
>JADLAJ010000055.1 GCA_020848255.1 Chitinophagales bacterium | reverse complement strand
GGAACATATCTGGGGAGATGATGATAATTGCAGCGGCTCAGATAATGTAGCAGATACACCGAATCAGGAAACGGAAACAACAGGCTGTCCATCCGGAGTGCGAACGGATAATTGTACTAGTAACACACCGGGCGTCATGTATCAGAATTACATGGATTACACCGATGATGCCTGTATGGTGATGTTTACCAAAGGTCAGGTCGACAGGATGAATGCTGTTTTTGATATCGCACGGTCAGCTATCAAAACCTCCAATAAATGCTCCGGAACTACCGGTGTTTCTTTGCTGACAAATAACAAATTGAAAATTTATCCGAATCCGGTGCAGAATTATCTGACGATAGAAGGTTTGCCTAAAACAAGATCCGGAAATTTCAACATAGATATTTTTAATGCCTTAGGTCAGAAAGTATACACCACCGAAATTACTGCGGATACGATGATAGAGATGGCAGATTTAAAAACCGGTACTTATGTAATGACCATCTACAATAATGATTTTACGGTTACGCAAAAGCTGACGGTGTTAAAGTAATTCCACTCACCACTTACTGCTTTTTACCACTTGTCTTTCTCATCCATAAATTTTTCCAGCAGAATTTTTTTAGCTCTGTGCAGTTGTACTTTTATGGTGCCCACGGGTATGTTTAATTCTTCGGAGATTTCTTCGTAACTGTATTCTTTAAAATAACGTAAGGCAATCACCCGTGAAAAAATTTCATCCATCGAACTCACCACATGCTGCAGTTTATCGATGCGCTGAGATTTTATTAAGTCCATTTCGGGATTGGAATGTGTGCTGAAATTCAGGTTGTCGAGAATCGCTTTGCCTTCTTTTTCCAGAGAAACTTTGTCGATACTTTTTTTACGCAGGAAGTCTATACAGGTGTTGGACGTGATTTTATACAGCCAGGTAGAAAAGGCAAAATCCGCAGAATACTGGTCGAGGTGGTCGAATGCTTTGGCAAAAGCTTCTATCGTCAGATCCTCCGCATCTTCCGGCGTTTTTACAATTTTTAAAATCAAATGATACACCGATTTTTTGTACTTCTCCATCAAAGCTGTATAAGCCTTCTGGTCGCCTTTTTTGGCGGCAGTCAGTAATTCGTTGTCAATCGTATTGTGCGCCTTTACTTCCAATTTTTTACAGGTTTTAACTGGCTCCAAAGACCCAGTGTGACAGTAAAAATACAATATAAAATATCATTTAATAACGAGAAGTACCAACGTTTGTTTAAGTGTAAAAAATAATCCAGGCTTAAATTCAACAACGTTATAGAAATAAAATAGAAGAAGAAAATTCCAGTGGATATATTCTTTTCATTAGAATCCGAAAATAGCAAATAAAACAGACAGGCATATATCAATAACTTTGTAAATAGATATGCACCCAACTGCATTCGATGCGATAGTTTATATAAACTCCCGCTCTCGTAATGTCTCTGTTTTTGTTGTATCCAGTCTTTCCAGTTTGTTTTTGCATCGCTTATGGTATAGCTTTCTTTTGATAAGCAAACGGCAATATTGTCTTTTGTAGCCAAAGATTGAATCGCTAAATCATCATCGCCGGAAGTAATGGATAATTCTGCAGCACTCCATTTTTTTGATTTTAACAATGCTGCATCATACAGCACATTTCTGCCAACACTCATGTATGGATTTCCCAGTAAGGCAAAGCCAATATATTGCAGCGCAGTTTGCGCGGTTTCGTATTCAATTAATCCGTTTAAAAAAGACGACTCTGTTTTATAAGGTGAAATGCCTAATACGATTTTTTTCTCTTCCGTAATACAACTTACCATTTCAGAAATCCAGTTTTCAGAAACCGGCCGGCAGTCCGCATCCGTTAATAAAATCAACTCCTTTTTAGCTGCTTCAACTCCATTTTGTAAAGCATACTTTTTTCCTAACCCAATTTTCTCGTCTTTAGATAGATTAATAATTGTCAATCGTTCATCATTAATTGTTAATCGTTCATCAGAGCCATCATCTACCAGAATCACTTCAAAATCCGGATAGTGCTGATTTAAGATAGCAGGAAGATTTTTTTGCAGATTTTCCCTTTCGTTTTTTGCACAGATAATAACCGAAACTGATTTGAGATTATTGGAATCAGGTTTATTAGATTTTTTCTTCTTTATAATCACAAAGATCAACACTAATTGATAAACAACCTGATAAATACAGCAAATAACAAATAAATACAGCAGGAAATTCACTCAATAAAAATAAAGGTTTTTATCGTATTTTTGACTTTTAAAATTTAATAAATAACCACATAGATACTAGAACAAAGAATTTATTCTTTCTATGTTTTCTGTTTTCAAAATATAAAGAAATATTCTCGATATTATAAACGGATTACACAGATTATACAAAAGTTGAATTTTTTAAGAAAAACTATGTGCCTATGTGTTTAAATAATGAAATACGAAATACAGCATACAGACGAACATTCAAAGGCCCGCGCGGGAATTATCACAACCGAGCACGGCGATATTGAAACACCTATTTTTATGCCGGTGGGAACACAGGGCACCGTTAAAGCCGTTCATTTTTCCGAACTGGAAACCGAAATACACGCTCAGATTATTTTAGGCAATACCTATCACTTATACCTGCGCCCCGGATTGGATATTTTGAAAAAAGCAGGTGGTTTACATGCCTTCAATACTTGGCAAAAGCCCATATTGACAGACAGCGGAGGTTATCAGGTGTATTCTTTATCGCACCGCAGAAAACTAAATGAACAGGGCGTTACCTTTCAATCGCACATTGATGGCAGCAGGCATTTATTCACTCCGGAAAATGTGATGGATACGCAGCGTATTATTGGTGCGGATTTCATTATGGCCTTCGATGAATGCACGCCGTATCCCTGCGATTACAAATACGCGAAAAAATCTCTGAAAATTACGCACGACTGGTTGCAGCGATGCATACAGCGTTTCGATACGACCGAACCTTTGTATGGTTATGAGCAAACCCTGATTCCCATTGTACAGGGTTCTGTCTATAAGGATTTACGCACCGAATCGGCAGAATTTATCGCCGCGCAGAACCGGCCGGCAAATGCCATCGGCGGACTGGCGGTGGGCGAACCGGCAGAAATTATGTATGAGATGACGGATTTGGTCTGCAGTATTTTGCCGAAAGACAAGCCGCGTTATCTGATGGGGGTGGGTACGCCCGCCAATATTCTGGAATCTATTGCACTGGGGATTGATATGTTTGACTGCGTAATGCCGACGAGAAATGCACGTCACGGTTTGCTGTTTACCTCCGAAGGGATGATCAATATTAAAAACAGTAAATGGAAAGAAGATTTTTCGCCGATTGATAAAAAGGTGCCGGCTTCTACCAGTCAGAAACACACGAAAGCATATTTGCGACATTTGTTTGTGGTGGAAGAGTATCTGGCGGCGCAAATCGCCAGTTTACACAATTTGTCTTTTTATTTATGGCTGGTGAAGGAAGCGCGTACTAAGATTAAAGAAGGTACCTTTACAGCATGGAAAAATGAAATGGTTCCGAAATTATCTAATAGGTTATAATGAACGATTAACAATGAACGATTAACAATTAATATATTGCAGAATTGAAATATGGAAAAGGAATTATCAAAAAATTTAATTGTCAGTTTAAGTTTTGAGTTTGCTTTGGAAATTATTGAATATTGTGAATTGTTGGAAGAAAAGAGAAAATATGTTATTTCAAATCAATTATTAAAATCAGGAACTTCCATTGGTGCAAATGTAAAAGAAGTACAAAATGCGGAGAGCAAGGTTGATTTTATTCATAAACTAAAAATTGCATTGAAAGAGGCTGAAGAGACGGAATATTGGTTGCAGTTATGTTTAAGTGCAAAGCAATATCCGAATCCTGAAAATTTACTGGATAAAATAAAATCTTTGCTGAAAATCTTAACCAAAATAATCAACACATCAAAGAACAATAATCGTTAATTGTACATCGTTAATCGTTAATCACAAATTGAAAACACTCGACTGGTATATCATCAAAAAGTTCCTCATTACTTTTTTCTTCGCCATCTTTTTGCTGAGTGCGATTGCCATTGTGATTGATATTACAGAGAAAATTGATGATTTTATCGGAAACCATGCACCCTTGCATGCCATCATTTTTGATTATTACCTGAATTTTATTCCGTGGATAGGATTGATGCTGGCGCCTATTTTTGTGTTTATTTCTGTTGTTTATTTTACCTCTAGATTAACTGCCAATACGGAAATTATTTGCATGCTGAATGGTGGCGTGAGTTTTTACCGATTATTGTTTCCTTACATGTTCACGGCTACTTTACTGGCTTTATTGTTCGGGTATTACAACCATCATTTGCTGCCGAAATCCAATAAGGTGAAAATTAAATTTGAAGAGAAATATGCTTCTAAAAAAGACCAGCGCAGCTCGGATATCAATTACCATTTTCAAATAGGAAAAGATACCTTCGTTTACACACAATCCTATGATATTAATGCCAACTCCGGCTTTAAATTCACGATGGAGGAAATTAAAAAAAAGGTACAGGGTTTTAAATTTACTGCGGAAAATATGCAGTGGGATACGACAAAAAAGAAATGGAAACTGACGAACTGGACCTTCCGTAAAAGCCTGGGTAAATACGATTCTATTGGCCGCGGATTGGATACGTTTATGGTGTTGCCGATTACAACAAAAGAATATGTAAAGCAGAATTATGACATAGAAACGATGACTACCGTAGAGCTAAAACAATTCATCGTTGACCAGATTCATAAAGGAAATGAGAACATCAAAATTTATGAAGTGGAGAAATACCGCAGAACGGCCATTCCATTTTCTACCATTATATTAACGCTGATTGCCGTGGCCATGACGACCAAGAAAGTGCGCAATGGCATGGGTTTGTATATTGTGGCGGGTATGTTGCTGAGCGGTGCCTACATTATCATTCAGCAGTTTTCTACGGTATTTGCCACCAAAGGCAACCTCGACCCGTTGATTGCTGTTTGGATACCCAATATCATTTTCGGAGTGATTGCATTCTTGTTGATTTTGAGGGCACCAAAATAATTTGCACCACTGAACTTACGGAGATTCATGTAGTTTACAGAGAAACTAATGGTCTACTGTAATGCCGCGAAAGCCCCCGCCCTCACATGTGTTGTCACCTGTCGACTACAAACCTGTTTATTTTCCATTGATTGTACACTCCTGAATTTATGAAATAAAATAAAATTCCTTTGAAAAATACGTATTCATTATAGCTCATTGGTCGCACAGGTCACACGATCCGTCGAGGAGCCATAGAGGAAGGCGATACACCGGAAACCATTGCTAAAAAAGTATTGCAACTGGAACATGAATTTTTTCCGCGCGTGATAAAAGAATATATATTGAGCGGGAAAGCATGAAACCCGGCTAAAATGATGGAGATGCTAAATTGCCTTTATCAGCAGATCAATAACAAGCGGCTCTCTCCGGCTTTTTCGCTTGGTGCACGATGAATACAAGGTGCTACCTGACTTTCGGGATGATCTACCGCCAATTTCCATAAGTGACCGAGGCCTAAACTGAAAGGACGTGCTTTGGGTTTGGCCTGATAGTGCAGGTCAAAGAAATGTTCATTTAAAAAGGATTCAAAACCTTCCTCCGTTCCACCATATAGTTTTTTGAGCGCATCCCTTATTTCGGGTAACAGCACTTTTTGTTCGGCTTGTGCATTGGGCAGTATTTCACTCGACTCGCCATAGTAAGTGCATAAAAAGGTGTCGGTTGGTACAGGAGAGCGATCTACATGAAAAGAATAGACATCGGTTGGGAAAAACGGGAAGCTTTCATCTCTTTCATAGCACCGGATCAGATTAAGTATGGGAGATGCGCCCTGTGCTTTCAGCAGCTTCAGGTCATTTAAAAGAATGGAACGGGCAAGCTGCCCCTGTTCACTCAGGGAAAGCGCTCGAAGCAGCTCCTCGTCAAGTTCCTCCATATTTTCGTTCAGTTCTATCTTTTGAACAATCTCGGAAAAATCACCGCTTAATGTACGCGTCCAGCAGATTGCATTCATTTCTCCATGAAAAGGAGTGGAAACAAGGTCTTGAAAATTCGTGACACAGTGTATGTGATGCTCAGCGGTGGATAAATCTGTCATAATGGGTATACGTCTAAAATTAGTTCACTGCTCATACGGAGGCTTACGGTATTTTAAGGTAATCAAAGAGAGTATGAGGCAAGGTTTGGTTAACGGTTGAAAATTGGCGATGGTTGTGAGTGTTTAGCACCAACTATCAATTATTTACAAATGTAATTTATTACACAAAACTTTAATTACCAAATCCACCACAACTATTGCTAATTTTTTGTTAGTGGCTGGCTTTTATTTTGTTTTTAATAATAAAATAGATTTCATTGTTATAATGGAAGTCAATAAAATTTTTGTTAGTTATTGTAAAATATCTAGGTTCATAATTTGGTCTTGTCGATAAATAAATGATTCTTTGAGAAGATTCTGAAAATTTCGATTGATTTTGGTAATTAACAATTTCTAAATTGTCATTCCACCAGTAATATATTCCAATAGTTTTAATGTTTTTAAAGTTCAATTTTCTTGTCACCAAAAATGTTTTCATAATAATTTCACTATCAGTTAAAGTAATTTTACAATTTAGACCATGAAAATTATATAATACAAAACAAAGATTAGAAAGTATTGTAACGAAAGTAATTAGATTAGAACCGAGTTTGTCAATCAAGAACATTAGACTAGAAACTAGAATGATATATATTAATCCTCCTACAATCGAAATTGGTGTTTTACTATAAAATTCTTGCATTGTTTGTTTCAATAAAGCTGGCCACTAACTCTCAAATATACGCAATTGATGCATTATTACAAATATTTATAAATATAATCAAATTTGTTGATATTCAACAAAATAGTGTAAATGTGTACCCGTTTTGCGCATGTTTTACTTTTTTACTTTGCATCTCCACTAAATTATTTGCACTCAAAAAATCCTTAACAAATCATTCAAGCACTTTTCGTTCTTAATCCGCAGGAACTCCGTACTTTTGCGGCACAAATTCGCTTCCCATGCAAAAAATCAAAACCGCACTCGTTTCCGTCTACTACAAAGATGGCTTAGATGTCTTAATTCATACCCTTGCCAAACAAGGTGTAACGTTCTACTCTACCGGCGGCACGCAGGCATTTATTGAAGGTTTGGGCTATGCCGTCATTCCCGTGGAAGAACTGACCTCGTACCCGAGCATTCTCGGCGGCCGCGTGAAAACATTGCACCCGAAAGTGTTTGGCGGTATCCTGGCGCGTCGTGAAAATGCGGAAGACCGCGCACAGCTGAAACAATACGAAATTCCGGAAATTGATTTAGTAGTGGTGGATTTGTATCCCTTTGAAGAAACCGTAAAAAATCATACCTCGCTCTTTGCCGGCGAACTGACCTCAGAAATCATCGAAAAGATTGATATCGGCGGGATTTCCTTAATCCGTGCAGCAGCTAAAAACTTCAGCGATACCACCATCGTTTCACAAAAAAGCCAGTATGCCGAATTAGCCCAATTTTTAGAAGCCAACAACGGACAAACTTCACTGGAATTCCGTCAGAAATATGCCGAACAAGCCTTTGGCGTAAGTTCACATTATGATACCTTGATTCACCGTTATTTTGCGTCTCAGCATCCTTACGAAACATTTAAAGAAAGTTACCTGCAGGGCGAGGTGTTGCGCTACGGCGAAAACCCGCACCAGAAAGGCTTTTTCTACGGCGATATCAACGAAGTGTTCGATATTCTGAACGGCAAGCAATTATCCTATAATAACCTCGTAGATATTGATGC
>JADLAJ010000054.1 GCA_020848255.1 Chitinophagales bacterium | reverse complement strand
GTCTCCATAATTTATGCAGCTTTGTCATTTCACTTGGAGCTGCTGTTCTGTTATTTAATTGCAGTGTACTCATACTTTCTTGTTTGATTTGTAATTCAACTTAACCAAATGTAAAAAATAATTTTCATAAAATCAAACTATTTTAACAATTTTAGTTTAATTTTATGCCGTTCAGTGATGATTAATTAACATTAGTAAAGTAATTATGGGAAGAAATGCAGTTACCAAGGAAAGAAATGCAAATCCGAAAAAAAGGGATTTATATATTGTAAAACTGACGGAGACATTTAAAAAACACGGCCTTAAAAAATTTTCGATGGATAGTATTGCCGCTGAACTCAAGGTAAGCAAGGCAACCCTGTATCACTATTTCAGCTCCAAAGATGAAATGGTGGAAATCTGTCTGATGAATGTGATTGGCCAATTGGGAAATTTTGAAAGTATCACAACAGACAATTCGATTTCTTTTGAAACGAGGTTTTATAGAATGCTGGAATTATTCTCCGGCACTTTTACGGATATTTCTAATCTTTTTCTGGCAGATTTACAGGATGAATATCCGCAGCTCTGGAAACAGGTGCAAACTTTTATCGAATATGTGACGCAGGTACTGACAGACTTTTACAATGATGGAAAAAAAGAAGGTATTTTCTCGGACATACATACTTCTATTCTGGTGATGAGCGACCGCATGTTTTTCAATGCGATTTCCGATGTGGAGTTTATGCAAAAAAACAACATCACGCTACGCACCGCATTCGACGAATATTTCCGCATGAAGTGCTTTGGTTTTATAAAACAATAGAACTCAAATCAAAATATCGTGCCATGATTATCATGGCATGATTGTAAAACTTGCTGTAAACCGTTCACCCCTTTTTATTTTTTTGCAACTGTTCGTATTCAGCGCATTGGTAGGTGCCGTCATAGGTTCTATGCACACGTAAGGTTTATCCGGATTGGCTGGCGCGTATATTTGTGCGAATGGATAATGTTCATAAAACACCACATTGATATTATCGAAAGCAAATACAACGTGATTTCTTTCATTTGGTTTTAAATCCTGAAACCCATCATCAAAAGCTGCGTTTTCCAAATTGACTGCATTGTCTTTAAAATTCCATTTATTTTCTTTTGGAAACACCTTTCCGGTTGGAATCATGACAGCATCAACTTCTATTGTATTTTTTAACGGAACGGTCAATTTCGCATTCAACTCATTTCTTAAGAAATACGGATGAAATCCAAAACTGACAGGCATTTCCTGCTCGTCTTCGTTCAGAATAATGGTTTCAATTTTCAACTCATTATTCCGCAACTCATGTTTAATTTGAATGGTATGTTTAAAAGGAAAAATGGATAAAAAAGCTGCATCGTCAAAAATAAGTTCTGCTATGTGGTAACAGGAATTTTCATCTTCATGCAGTTCAATCGTTTTCCATTGATCTGATTTTAATAACAAGCCATGTAAGGGTAAATTATTACCATCTCTGTATAATAAATGAAATTGTTCTTTTGGAAATCCGTACTTATTATTTTCTACCTGAATACACTCCTCTTCCAGACGGTTTGCCCAGGGATGCATAAACGGATTGCCGGCAAGTTTTGAACTCGATTTGTATTCATCTAAAGTGTATGGGAAATATAATTTTTCATCTTCCTCATTTTTCAATGAAATCATTGTATTCCCAATATTTACTGCAACTTTAGCAGAAACAACATCATTTTTTAGTTCAATGATTTCAAAATTATCTTCGTAGTATTGTTGTACGGAATGACTCATAAATTAACTGACTTCTTGTAGTTCTAAAGTATCTGTATAGAGTAAAAATGCTGAAATTTTATGAGTAAACAGGGAAGCATATGCTTCAGAATATTTTTTTAATTGTTTCATGTGATCTGCTTCTCTTGACCCAGTTTTATAATCAATAATAATACATTCATCATCACTCAGTAAAATTCTGTCTGCACGTAACAACTCACCTTTATAATATAAGTTTCGCTCGTTGATTTGTCGCCACTTTTTATCAAACCATTTTTGCTGTATAAATACATCAACTACTTTTTGGATAGCAGATAAATAAAACTCCACATCATCCGTAACGGTAGTGGCGATTGCTTTCTGAACTTGCTTCGGATGGTTTATTTTTGACAAAATATCATGCAATATATTTCCTTTAGTTTGCGCTTCATTATATTCTTTCTTTGTTGCCAGCGGAATTTTTGATTTAAAATCACGAAATGAAACCGGCAGCAAAGACTTTACAGCCATTTCTTCTTTCTCATCGGACACAGCAGTATTAACGGCTCCGAACGCATACTCATGGCCATCATTTACAACACTGTTAAGTGCTAGTTTTGAAATAATATAACTTAACAGCCTGCTTACATTTTGAGGCAAAAGCTCATTTTTGCTTTCTTTTTCTGCAGATGATAAAACATACAATTGCTCTTCCGCCCGCGTAAAGGCAACATACAGCAAATTAATATTATCAATATAGTTTAACTCTATTTCTTTGTGATAATCCTCTGCAAATAAACTATTTTCCATCTTCTTCGTCATCTCTGCCGGAAAAATATTCAGCTGATTAAACGGCGGCACATCACTTTTCACCCAGATGGTGGAATCAGATTTTGGTTTCATGCTCCAGTTTGCATACGGAACAATCACTACCGGAAACTGCAATCCTTTTGATTTGTGAATGGTATAAATTTTAACCGCGTTTATGCCTTCCGGCGGAATAATAGACAATTTATGTTTTTGCTCGTTCCAGTACTCTAAAAACTCGAGTGTCGAAGTGGAATAACTTTGCACATATTTATAGATAACATCCTGAAAGCGCAAAAGATAGCTGTCTGCTTTTTCATCCAGGCCAAGGGTATTCATTAGCGTAAACACTAATTCATTTATAGCAACAGAGGATAACTGTTGAATATTCTTTTTGCTAAATTTATCTGTATGTTGCTGGAATAAAAAAGTATCGACCTTTGGTTTCGTTAAATATTGTTCTGATTTTTCCAATTGCAAAAACTGGGCAAATAAATAATTCAATTTCACGGCATAAAAATCCTCTTCTGAATGCAGCACATACCCCAGAGAGGCAATCAGTAATTTTATGCTGAGTTGATTCTGCAGCAATAAAGACTCAGCGGAAACCACCGGGATCTGATGTTCCTGCAAATAATTAGCCACAGCTGCACCGTGAATATTATTGCGTGTCAGCACCGCAATATCGCTGTACTTCTTAACTCCCTGCAGTGACTGAACAAGGGATACAACTTCTTCCAGCTGCACATCCTCATCCTCTTTTTTCTCCAGCCATTTGCACTGCACAAAACCTGTACTATCCGTTTTGATAATATTTTGCTCTACATCAGCTAGTACATTTTTAAATAAACTATTTTGCAGCTGAATTTCATTTTTTACCGTTGAAAAAAAAGCATTATTAAACTCCACAATCTCTTTAGCGCTTCTGTAATTTTCTTTCAGCGAAATATCTTTTCTATCCTTCCAGTGATAGGTTAAATCAGCAGCAATACCATCAATAATCAGTTCCATTTTCCCTCCACGCCAGCGATAAATACTTTGTTTCGGATCGCCGACAATCAGCACCAGACCATTTACATTTTGCAGTATTTCCAGCAGCAATGGAAGCATGCCTTTCCATTGCAATGACGAAGTATCCTGGAACTCATCTATCAGAATATACTTTAAAAAACTGGCCGATTTTTCGAAGATAAACGGCACTTCTTCGTGCTGCGCAATCAGGCTGACAATCTGATTGGTATCGGAGATAAGAATCAGGTTCTTATCCGATTTGTATTCCTTTATTTTAGCGTTGATGAATTCGAGTAATGCCAGTGAATAAATATTTTTCAGCACAATCTCAGCAGCATTGTATTGTTGCTGCTGTTGCTCTTTTATCTGTAAAATTTCCTGAATATAATAAACAAGATAATTGTTCCAGGCATTCTCCAGCTGCATGGCTACTGTTTGCTCTTTTGCTGTTGCTTTTGAAAACAAGGCTTCACCTCCCAGCATTTTTTGTACATAAGAATTTGCTTCCGGTTCGTATTTTTTAGCGTTATTTATAAACGACTGCACACTCTTATTCCCCTGAAAAAACAAACTCAGATTCAACCCATCTTCTTTTATTTTCTGTTCGACTGCTTTAGTCGCATCCTCCAGTTTTTTTCTGTATTGAAAAACAATTTGCTTTAATTCAACTAAGGCATTTTTATAGGTTTCAATATCAAAGCGCTGACTGCTTGCCGTTGCCAGTAACTGATAGTCTTCACTTAATAATTGTTTGGATAGTTTGGCAATATTCTTTTCAACCTTCCAGCTTTTATCTTCTTCTATTAAATCAAATACATATTCTTCCAGCCATTTCGAAAAGGCATCTTTATCGGTTTTGTATTCTTTCAACATGGACTGCACCGACTGCTGAATAACCATATCTGTATCCAACTCTACCTCCATGCCTATCGGCAAATCCAGTTCCTTGGCAAACGAGCGGATAATACTTTGAAAAAAGCTGTCGATTGTAGAAATATTAAAATTGGAATAATCGTGTAAAATCAATTGTAAGGCAATCCGGACATTTTTGTCAAAATCTTCCGATACATCAATATTGCTGTTTTCTTTAATTTCTTCAATAACCGACTTTCTGAGCGCTGTTGTTTTCTTATCCTTTTGCTCCAGCAAGCTCAGATATTCGATGATACGGGTTTTCATTTCAGCCGTTGCCTTCTTAGTAAAAGTAACCGCGAGGATTTTATTATAGTCGTATGGATTTAAAATCACCAGCTTCAGATACTCTTTTGCCAAAGTATAGGTCTTGCCCGAACCGGCGGAAGCCTTATATAAAATTAAATCCGATAAATCTTTCATAATAGATTGCACAACGAATTTAATTTTTTAATTTTGAAATTCACATTTTATATAAGGCGTGTCGTATACCCGTATTTTTGATATTATTGAAAACCAGCTCAGCGTTTGTCCGTTAGACAAATGTTTATCGAGAAGGGAAGATAAAAAAACATGGAAGAGCTATTCCACACAGGAGTTTATTGCCACCGCCAATAAATTAAGCCAGGGTTTATTACAGCTTGGATTACAAAAAGGAGACACGATTGCCATCATCTCTACTTCCAATCGGCCTGAATGGCATTTTACCGATCTGGCATGCATGCAAATAGGAGTGGTAGATATTCCGGTGTATCCTACCATCAGCAGTAAGGAGTATGAATTTATCTTCAACCATGCGGAAGTAAAATATGTTTTTGTTTCCGACAAACTGATGTACAGAAAGATTTCACAAATCATTCCGAATATTCCAAGCCTGAAAGGTGTGTATAGTTTCGATGAAGTGGAAAATGTGAAACACTGGAAAGAACTATTGGCAGACAATGATGAGCTGTCTAAAAAAGTTGCCGATATCAGGCAATCCATTCAACCCAATGATTTAGCTACGATTATTTACACTTCCGGCACTACCGGCGTTCCAAAGGGTGTAATGCTGTCGCACAACAATATCGTATCCAATGTAAAAGACTGCCTGATTGCCATTCCTTTACAGAAGAATGAAATCGTGTTGAGCTTCTTACCGCTCAGTCATGTATTTGAGCGCACGATCAATTATGTCTATTTCGCTGGCTGTGTTTCCGTCTATTTTGCTGACGGACTGGAAACGATTTCCGAACACTTACAAGATATACGTCCGCACTATTTTACTACGGTTCCCCGTCTACTCGAAAGGGTGTATGAGAAAATTATCAAAAAGGGACAATTGCTGACCGGTCTTAAACGAAAGCTTTTCTTCTGGTCGTTAAAACAGGCGCAGGAAAACGAACTGAGCAAAACAAGAAGTTTTTCGGAAAATTCCAATCTTATTGTCGCCAATAAATTTGTATTTAATAAATGGCGCGATGCACTTGGCGGAAGAATAAAAGCCATTATCTGTGGCTCTGCTCCGTTGCAGCCAAGACTGGCAACCATCTTTACCAATGCCGGCATTCCGGTACTGGAAGGTTACGGGTTGACAGAATGTTCGCCGGTGGTGAGCGTAGTACCTTTTCGTCCAAAAGATTTCAGAGCAGGCTGCGTGGGGAAACTACTGCCAAGTGTACAGGTTAAAATTGAGGGAGACGGAGAAATATTGATTAAGGCACCGAACGTGATGCTGGGCTATTATAAAAATGAAGAGGAAACCGCTAAGGTTTTTGACAAAGACGGATGGTTATTAACAGGCGATGTCGGAGAATTTACAGCGGATGGCTTTTTGAAAATAACCGATCGTAAAAAAGAACTGTTTAAAACATCCGGTGGTAAATACGTGGCTCCTGCACCTATCGAAAATAAACTAAAAGAATCGGAATACATCGACCAGATTGCGCTGGAAGGTGACGGTGAAAAATACATTTCAGCACTGATTATCCCTAATTTTGAAAACCTGAAAGAATGGTGCGCCAAACACGATATAACAGCAATTTCTAACGGGGAATTAATTCATAATCAGGAGGTAAAACAGCTTTTCAAAGATATTATTACAGAATTTAATGTTAACTTTGGCAAAGTGGAGCAAATTAAGCAATTTGAGCTGCTCGCTGACGAATGGACGGTGGAAAATGGCTTACTCACAGCCACTATGAAACTGAAAAGGAAGGTCATCAAAGAAAAATACAAAGATTTAATTGAAACATTTTACAACAAAATTTCGTGAAAATGGAAGTAAAAAGACTATTTGACGTTTTACATTATCAAAAGGAAAATCACCCGCAACAGGTTGCTATTGCCACCATTAAAGACGGAAACTGGTGGAAAGTCAGTACCGACGAGCTAATCAGTATGTCAAACAATATGAGTTTGGGCTTATTGAAACTCGGCATACAAAAAGGAGATAAAGTGGCCGTAGTGACTACTTCAAACCGCACCGAATGGAATGTCTGCGATCAGGGAATCGGACAAATCGGTGCCATCAATGTGCCCTTATACCCTACCATCAGCGAAAAAGATTATGAATACATTTTAAACCATGCAGAAGCAAAAATCTGTATCGTTTCAGATGCCAAATTATTTGAGAAAGTTAAAAATCTGGTAGCTTCCGTTCCTTCTTTACAGGAAGTGTACACGTTTGACCAGGTAGAAGGTGCTCACAACTATGAGGAAATAATGAAACTCGGGGAAGGTGGTGATGTGGCGCAGGTAAAAGCAATCTCCGACACCATTGATCCGAATGCACTCGCTACATTAATTTATACCTCCGGTACAACCGGCACCCCGAAAGGTGTTATGTTATCGCACCACAATATCGTTTCCAACGTGTTAACGGTTCGTGCAGAATTACCACTGGAAGCAGGCCAGACAGCTCTTAGCTTTTTACCGCTTTGTCATATTTTTGAACGAATGGTGATTTACACTTACCTGCATGCCGGAGCTAATGTTTATTACTCAGATATCGATACACTGAAAGATAAGTTAGGTACCGTACGTCCGCATTTCTTCACCACTGTTCCGCGTTTGCTGGAAAAAGTGTACGAAGGCATCGTGAATAAAGGATTGGCTTTAACAGGTATCAAGAAAAAATTATTCTTCTGGGCTCTGGAGTTGGCCGACAAATACGATTACGACCAGAAACCATCTTTCTCGTTTAAAATTGCCGATAAATTAATTTTCTCCAAATGGCGTGAAGGCTTAGGCGGCAGAATACTGGGGATTGTAACCGGTTCAGCAGCCTGTCCGCTGAAAATGGCACGCGTATTCTCTGCAGCAGGTATTCCCATCCGTGAAGGTTATGGTTTAACGGAAACCTCTCCGGTATTAACCTTCAACCGTTTTGTGGAAGGCGGCGCGATGCTCGGAACCGTAGGTATGCCGATTAAAGATGTGGAAATCAAAATTGCGGAAGACGGTGAAATTTTAGCGAAAGGGCCTAATATTATGATGGGTTACTACAAAGAACCGGAAAAAACAAGAGAGGTCTTAACCGAAGACGGATGGTTCAGCACCGGCGACGTCGGTACGTTTGTAACCAATAATGCTGGTAATAAATTCTTAAAAATCACAGACAGAAAGAAAGAGTTATTAAAAACATCCGGCGGAAAATATGTGGCTCCGGCTCCTATTGAAAGCAAATGCAGGGAAAACTTCTTTATAGAACAGATTATGGTGGTGGGAGAAAGCAAAAAATTCGTGTCTTCCGTAATGGTGCCGGCATTCCCGGTGCTCGAACAATGGGCTGCTGAAAACGGCATTACCTTTACTTACAGAAGCGATTTGGTGGCTAACCCGAAAGTGGTGGCTAAATACCAGAGTATTATTGACGAAATCAATCCAAACTTCAGCCATATTGAACAAATCAAAAAATTCAAGCTGCTGGTGAACGAATGGACACCGGAATCGGGAGAACTGACACCGACCATGAAATTAAAGCGCAAGGTGATCAACGAGAAATATGCCAAAGAAATTGAATCGATTTACAACGATTAAACAATAAAAAAACACTTTTTTGAAACGAGTCATTAAAAATGGCTCGTTTTTTGTTTTATATTTGATTAATGAAAGTGTCAAAGAGTTTATTCATACTTATTTTATGCATCACATCGGTTGCCTACAGTCAGGATTCCATCTCATCGTATCAGTTACAAAAAGATATTTTTAAGGATATTGAATCTTCAAAATTATTTCACATCCGTACACTGATTGATTCTGTTGGCATTGCCGCACCTATTCCCAATGAAGTATTGGCCAAACACGTTGCTTTGGTTTCCAGCTATAATCCCGTGCATCGCTTACCAAATTATGTGGTACATGTCATTCTGAAAGATATTCTGTATGGCAGTCAGACACGCAGCAATGATTTTCGTTCCGATCCGTTTATCAAACAAAACATGTCGGATTCCACAGATTACTGGAACAGCGGTTACGACAGAGGACACATGGCGGCATCCGCTGATTTTAAATGGAATAAAAAAGCGCTGAGTGAATCCTATTTCTATTCAAACATTATCCCTCAGAATCCGCAGCTAAACCAAAATACATGGAACAAACTGGAAATGCAAGTGCGCGAATGGGCAATTGACAATTCCGAATTAATCGTCGTGACCGGTCCTGTACTCAAAGAGAATTTGCCTAAAATTCCGCAGGGGTCTTTCAAGGTTTCCATTCCGGAATACATCTACAAAAGTGTACTGGATTATTATCCACCAGCCTACAAAGCCATCGCTTTTTTGTATCCGAATAAAGACGTGCCCTATGAACTGGAAAAACATGTCGTCTCCATTGACAGCATTGAACATCTTACCGGAATTGATTTCTTTCCAAAATTAGAGGACAGCCTGGAAAACAGCATTGAAACAAAGAACAACCTTACAGAATTTGATGCCCATTATTTTGAACAGTTAAAAGCCTCTCAATTCACCCCAAAAGATTTTGGAAAAGGAAAAATAAATACGCTGCAAGCCAGAGATTACATAGGCAAAGAAGCCTGTGTTTGCGGAAAGGTAGTCAGCACCAAATTCAGCG
>JADLAJ010000053.1 GCA_020848255.1 Chitinophagales bacterium | reverse complement strand
ATAAATGATAGGAATATTCAATGTTTTGGCTAAATCCATTCCTTCTTCAATTTCTACTTTGGTTTGTTTCAAGGCAATATCTACCATAGTCTCGCCGGTAGATTTTGGTGTTTTTATGTATTTTTCTTCAGTAGAGTATTTTTCTTTTTCAGCTCTTACTCTGTATGAAGTATCACATTTTACATATTCTTTACCAAAACTGTATTTACCGTTTTTATCTGAAACCGTTGTTGCAATCAATTTGTTGTTTTGATCAAACAAGCTAACTTTTGCATCTGCCAATATTTTGCCGGTTTCAACATCTGTAACTGTTCCTGCAAGCAAATGTTCGCAAATCAGTTTTTTAAGTTCGGTAAATTTATAGATATCGTCATAACCTTTTCCGCCTTCTCTATTTGAACTTAAAAATCCTGTTCGGGTTGTTGGGTCAAAATAGAATGCAAAATCATCCATTGGCGTATTGATAGGTTTTCCTACGTTGATTGCTTCATCATAGCTGTTTCCTGTAATTTTTGATACAAAAACGTCCATACCACCAATACCTAATTTTCCAGTAGAAGCATAATACAATTCGTTTTCAGAAGTTACAAAAGGGAAACTTTCTCTGCCTTCGGTATTAACTGTTGAACCTAAATTTGTAGGTGTTCCAAAAGTTCCGTCTGCATTGATTGCTACTTTCCAAATATCTGCATCTCCCAAAGTTCCCGGCATATTTGAAGCAAAATATAATGTTTTATCATCTGGACTTAATGCTGGATGCGCTACATTGTAATCATTGCTATTGAACGGAAGTTCGGAAACATCTGTCCATTTTCCGTCTTTTAATGTTGCTCTGTATACTTTTAGCAACGTAATTCTTTCGTTATCAAAACCTCTCTTTTTAAGATAGTTGTTTCGTGTGAAATACACCGTATTTCCGTCTTTGGTAAAAACAGGAGTTGCTTCGTTGAATTTTGAATCCAACTTATCAGAAAAGAAACTTGCTGACTGTTGTTTTCCTTCTGTATTTGTTTTAGAAGAATATAATGCCGAAAATGGCTGATCGTTCCAACCTTGTGTACGTGGAGCAATTTTTCCTGCTTTACGTGTTGAAGCAAAAATCACTTCGCCGTTGTAAATTGTTGTTCCATAATCTGATAATTCAGAGTTAAGATCGCCTGCATTTTCTATGATAAATCTACCTGAATTTGCTTCGATAACTGCTAGATAATTTTTCTCTGTAGTGAACAATTTTGCTCTGTGGTCATCGCCTTTTACTTTATAGAATTTATCCATGTATTCTGCAGCTTTTTTATAATCTCCAGTAGATTTTAAACTTTGAGAATAACGGTAATAATATTCAGCATCGGTAGTTTCTGGTTGAAGTACAAATAATTCAGCATACCATTTTGCAGCATCAACATATTCTGCATTAAAATAATATGAATTACCTAATTTTTCAAGCATATCTACTGATTTATAACCTTTGTTGGCTACTTTTTCGTAGGTTTCTATGGCATCGATATAATTTAGGTTATTATATTCTTTGTCTGCTCTTTTTACCTGTGTTTTTTGTGCATTGGAAATCGTAAGTCCGCCCAATAACAAAATACTTATGTATATAATTTTTTTCATATAATTTGTTTTTCTGTTAGAAGAATCTTGGTGAAACTATACGTTTAGATTTGTTAAATAACTCATATCTCAAGAATATTTCGTGAGAACCTGAGTTATAATTTGCGAGTTTAGTAGTTTCTGCGTCATAGGCATAACCAATAAACCAGTTTTTGTCAATTTGGAAACCTGCCAAAGCACTTACTGCTGCCGACCATCTCCAAGCTACACCCAAAGTCAACTTTTCGTTGAACCAAAAGTTACCTGTTACATCTAATTGTAACGGCGCACCGTTTACCGCTTTTGCTAATGCTGCCGGCTTGAACTGGATATTATCTGTAAGGTCAAATACATATCCTGTTATTAAATAACCGTGCATACGTTCGCTTGGTGTTGACTTTATGTTATCGTCAAAATGTTCTGTTTCTAAAATATTAGGAACAGAAAATCCTGCATAGAATTTATCTGAATACAAATAAACTCCTGCTCCAAAATTTGGGGAAAATTTGTTTTCGATATTATTTTGAAAAACATAGTCGCCAGGAGTTATTGTAAGCATTGAATAATCTACGTCAAGCATGTGCGCCGTAGCTTTTAATCCGAATGCTAATTTGTAATTATCAGAAACGGGTATGGTATAAGAGAAATCTGCTGAAACAGTATTTTCTTTTGCTACACCAATACGATCTCCTACCACTGTAAGTCCTAATCCTACACGTTCTCCAACAGGTGAATGTAATGAAAATACTCCTGTATCTGGTGCACCTTCTAAACCTACCCATTGGGTACGATACATACCAAAGATGCTTAAAATATCTCTTGAACCAGCATAAGCCGGATTGATATTTATTGTATTGTACATATATTGTGTGTATTGCGCATCTTGTTGGGAATACCCAAAAGAGCTTGCAAACAAAAGAAGGAAAATAATAAATTGATTTGTTTTCATACTTTATGTATTAAATCCCGGCGATTTCATTCTTTTTAAAAAAAATCGCCGGAAAAATTAATTATTGACTAACGTATATATATCCTGTTTTTGAGTGATTTTTACCATCAAATCCTAAATATTTCAATACATACCAATAGTGACCTGTTGGCAATCCGTCGCCTTGATTAATGGTTGTTCTTCCGTTAGAAATTCCTTTGAAACCATTTATATCTGAATTTTCATAATTTTTAGTTTCAAATACTTTTACACCCCAACGGTTGAATATTTCAATCTCATTTGATGAATAACAACCTAAACCATAGATATGTAGATAATCATTTATTCCATCACCATTTGGAGAAACACCATTGTTTACAATGATTTTACATCCGTCAGGTAATTCGATAACTGTTGGATCATCTGGATCACCATCGTCGTCAGCATCAATATTGTTTAAATCATTCGGGTCATCTGATGTATCAGAAACAGATGTATCATTTGTATCCGTTGCCGTAACAATTGCTTCGTTTATAACAGACCCATTAGCCAAATCTTGTCCTACAATAATATACACTGCTATATATGTAGCTGATTCGCCTACTAGTAAAGTTCCTTCTGGTGAACCAAATGTAGCACTTACAAATGTAGGTACAGGTGTACTTCCTGCTCCGCTAAAGTTAGTTTCTACAACAACTACATTATTCAATGTGGTATTTCCTGTATTGGTTGCCACAAAAGAATAGGTTATTGTTTCTCCAGGTTGAGCATATCCATCACCATTTTCATCATTGAAATAACCCTCTTTTACCAATGCAATAGCAGATGTTTGATCTAATATAACTATTGTTGTAGAGTCATTAGGATCAAACGGTGTTGGATCTTCTGAATCATCAAATACAATATCCCCATTTGGATCTGTTCCATTTGCATAAGCAATATTCAATACTTGACCTAAATCAATATCTTCTTGTGTTATTGCATACGTGGTTGTAGCACTTCCTACTGCACCAGGTGCTAATATACTTGGTGTTACTACTAAACCGGTTACTCCAATCACAGCATCGTCAATGGTTAAATTGCTTACTGTTACGTTTCCTGTATTGGTTACCGTAAAGTTGTAAACAATGCTGTCGCCTACGTTTACTACTCCATCACCATTGGTATCAGCATACGCTCCGTCTTTCAATAATTCGATTAATGGTGTTT
>JADLAJ010000052.1 GCA_020848255.1 Chitinophagales bacterium | reverse complement strand
GAGTTAACCTGTACTATCGGTAAGGCTTTTACACGTATCGATTTCGTGGCTGCTGAACTTGCATTGCCTGATTTATATGCTACTAAACTGATGATATATGTTCCAGGTGTACTAAATGTTGGGACAACCGTCGTCGTCGATGTTGAGGTGCCGGGTACACCTCCTGCTATCGTCCAGCGTACTGAGTCCGGACTCCCTGTGCTTGCCGTCGATGTATTCGTAAACGTTAAACTACCTCCTGCACATACCGTCGTATCACTTGCCGTGAAACTAGCCGTAGCGGTCGGTGTGGTATTACAAGCCGCAGGTATATCGAATGCAGCAGTTTGGTCTGTAGCACTTAGATTAGAACCTTGATTAGCTGATGCACCCATTCCTCTTCTTGAAAATGCAGCCCAAATCTCGCATTTATCCGCGTATCCATACAATATAGAATCTGCTTTTAAAATACCATTTCTAGAATTAAGGAATCCCGGATTACATTGTTGTTGTTTTAATCCTTCAACCACTAATTTTATTGCACGGTTGTTTCCACCATTACCATTATACAAATCTGTACTATATCCATATTTATCTACTAAATTCCAGTACATATCCCAAATTGCTGAAGTCCAAATTTCTCCAATAGCATGAACTTCCGGATCGTTTTCTAAATCTGCATAAGTTAGTGGGTTGATAGACATATCATATGAAAAAGGATATTTCCTAATACCACTACCTGAAGTAGCTTCACCATTCGCATAATTACCGATTGGCCTAGGTGTATTTTTTGTATCCGTTGGTTTCTTGCTTAATGCTAAAGCAAAGAAATCACTCCAACCTTCTCCTGCTTGCTCATCATTATCTAAACAGGTTGAATAATTATTAACGGTAGTACCTACTGGTCCTGTTCCTGTTAATCTGGTAGAAATACCATGACCATATTCATGAGCAACTATACCATTATCTAATGCACCATCTAATTCTAAACAATTATTCGGAGATTGACGGAAAAGGGTAACGTTAGCCGTTGCTATATTATTTCTTAATTTTTGTCCGTCTGTGTATTTTACAACCACTGCCGGAATGGTAACTCCGGTTGCATTAGTACCGCCAGACATATTTAATAATGAATCACCGGCAGATTCTCTGTTGATAATTATTACTCCAATTGCACCTGCTTGTTGCGCATTAAAAACCTTTGCAGAGAAATCGCAACCACCTCGGTCTATCAAAGCTATTTTTCCTGTAACAGAAGAACCATTATTAACTGCTCCACATACGAAACTGGCAGGAGCTGTATTACTTGTTGCGTTGGCTACCGCTCCTGTAACATTAAAATTACAAGGCCCCCAACCTGACTGAACGCCAAAACTATCAATTTCTCCTGCAATTGATGCAGGAGCATTATATGTTAAAGTAACGGGTCCTGCACCATCCCACATAAACATTTGCATACGTGTTCTAAGCTGATTACTGTTAGTACCATCTGGTGAAGTAAAGAAATTGGCATTGTTTTTTAACACGGCTCCTGTAGTAGGATCTTTTGTACCGTCATGTGCCTCTGCATTTACAGGATCGTTATCTGTGGTTGTGTTACCTGCATAATTTACAAGTTGGAAGTTTCTGTTTGTTTCACCAAAACCATATTTAGCAAAAATATCGTGCATAATATTACACATGTAAAACAATTGAACCTGAACTGCTTTTGAGTTTGTAAGTGTGTCTAATCTTTGGTTGAAATCCAAAGGAAAATCAAAGTTTAATGATGCTGTACCATCTGCATAAAATGCATCTATGCCTGACACAGGATTTACTGCATTGTTACCATCTTTATCTGTATATGCATTTACGTTGTTACCTCTTGTAAGTGTAGACTCAGCACCTGCTGCACCATTAGTATCATGCCAACCAAAGGGAGATGCAACGACATCTTCTGGGTTTGAAATTAACTGACGGCTTCCCCATGTCGGAGATTCAACAGTGTATGGATAGACTCTGTAGGCACTAGCTGAAGGTTGTGCAATATCATCAGAAGCACCTTGTGGCAAATTGGGTGTTTCAATCAGCGAAGAGTATTTGTTGGCATTTTGTGTATTATAATTTGCCCCATTCTCGAACTGACAATGTAAAACGTAGTCGATTTTTTTAATTAACATGCCACTTTGAGCATCTATTTCAAATGACCATTTGCTGTTTCTGTCTAATGAATTAAATTGTACAATCCAAGCTAAATGTACAGCATCTTGTTTGTCTTTTACAAAAGATAAACAAACAAGTACATCTTCATTAGTTAAGTTTGCAATAGGATTAAACACATATGCATTTTTCTTCTTATCTGTATTGTTGTTTTTTACAATATTACCGATGTTAGATATACCTAATAATGATGCAGATTTATTTATAGCATCTGTAACACTAAGCGTTGGTGTAACACTCTTCTGTTGTTTTTTTAAATCGTACACACCACTATTTGTAGAGTTTACTACTTTCCCATCTTTAAAAAGTACGGATATGTAGCCGTTTTTCAGTGGAATGTTATTAGCGGTTTGTTGCAACCAAACTCTGTTGATTTTGCTATCTGCGTCGAAAGCATCCTCTACTAATATCAAATCAGCAATATCCTGATCTGATAAATTTAATTCTGTTTTGCTTTTCTTTAGGTAATCGAGTGCAGCTTGTTTGTACTCTTTTGCAAAAGAGCAGAACATAAAAACTGCTAACATACCTGTTAGTGTAATTCTTTTAATCATCTTATTTTGGCTTTAATACTGTAAAAATAGCAATTAATTAAAATTAACCAAAAATTTGTTAGGTAGGCGGTAAAAATTAACCTATTGGAAATATTCGGAATTTGTTGATAATTAGTCGATTACAAATTGTAATCTATTCAACAATATTACGACAGTCTAAAGCAAAAAAAGATACAATCAACTAATAACTAACTAATTATAAATAGTTATACAACTACATTTATAATTCTGCCAGGTACCACAATAAACTTCTTTGGTGGATTACTTTCTGTAAATTTTAACACTTTTTCGTCGGCCAGCACCAGTTTTTGTATCTCCTCCTGCGGCATATCCAATGGAATTTCGATGTTGGCGCGGTGTTTTCCGTTGATTTGTATCGGATAGTTAAACGCAGATTCCACTAAATATTGTGCGTCGTGTATTGGGAATTCGGCATCCACCACAGAAGATTCATTTCCCATATTAGACCATAAAACTTCTGCCATGTGCGGCGCGAAAGGAGAAATTAATTTTACCAGATCCGATAAGGTGGATTTGGAAACCGTTTTCAATTTTGACAGTTCGTTCACACCAATCATAAAGGTAGAGACGCAGGTATTAAAACCTAAACGTTCAATATCTTCATTTACTTTTTTGATGGTTTTGTGCAGGATTTTCAATTCTTCCTGCGTTGGCTCTACGTCTATGTTTTTGGCCACACCAAAATCATCGTAAAACAAGCGCCAGAATTTACGCAGGAAGCTGGACACACCGGAAATACCATTGGTATCCCAGGGTTTTGCAGTATCAATGGGCCCGAGGAACATTTCATACATACGGAAAGTATCTGCACCGTATTGTTCAATAATTTGGTCGGGATTGACCACATTGAATTT
>JADLAJ010000051.1 GCA_020848255.1 Chitinophagales bacterium | reverse complement strand
GAGTTAACCTGTACTATCGGTAAGGCTTTTACACGTATCGATTTCGTGGCTGCTGAACTTGCATTGCCTGATTTATATGCTACTAAACTGATGATATATGTTCCAGGTGTACTAAATGTTGGGACAATCGTCGTCGTCGATGTTGATGTGCCGGGTACACCTCCTGCTATCGTCCAGCGCACTGAGTCCGGACTCCCTGTGCTTGCCGTCGATGTATTCGTAAACGTTAAACTACCTCCTGCACATACCGTCGTATCACTTGCCGTGAAACTAGCCGTAGCGGTCGGTGTGGTATTTGAACTGAATAAATTTATATTATCTACATAAATTGTGTGACCGAAATCACCATAGTTTCTAAAAATTAACTGAACATTTGGTTTGTTCAAATATCCAGCAGGAATATTTACAGTATCGCTTCTCCATTGATTGGCGGCAGGATAAAATTCAGTTCCAATTCCCTGAGGAAATGTTGCTAAATCTGTTTGACCTTTTCTATAAATTCGTTGAGGTGCTGTGCCTTGACAGTTATCTGTGATTAAGACTTCTAAAGTATCCCACAAAAATTCGTTTACTCCACTTCCTGCATCTCCAAAAAATGGTGCATAGGAAATGTCAAATTTCAATTTTGCTTGTGTAACTCCGGTTAAATTTATTTTTGGTGTTTGAATATCATCTTTAAGAAATCTACCATCTAATGAGGTATTATCAAAAATCATAGATTTGTTTCCAACACCAAATCCACTGTAACCTTCTCTGACATCCCAGTTAATAGCAGGATTTCCATTTCTGTTAATTGTCTCCCATCCCAATGGAGGAAACAAGGCACCTTCAAAATTTTCTGAGAATGGAAAAGTAGCTGTTCCAACTATAGGAACATTTACTTGAAAAGTTGCCGTATGAGAGCCTCTAACATTTCTAACGGTCAGAGTAACATCATGTAACCCCGCAGTTGTAAATAATATGTTAGTTGGATTTTGTGAAGTTGAAGTTGAAGGTGTACCTCCCTGAAAAGTCCAGCTCCAGTTTGTTGGTTTAAATAAAGACCTGTCTGTAAAGTCAAATCTTTGAGATGTTGCACAAGGTGAGGCATTTTGCTTTAAGAATGAAAACTTAGCTACCGGTTTCTGAAGAACAGTATCACATGCCGGAGAAAACTGTATGTTCTTTCTGAAATCTCCAAATTGCATGGTTGCCTGAAAACGGGCAGATTGGTCATTTGTAAACAACGCCATACAATTATCATCTGTGTAATCCATAAAATTCATGAACATGTCTCCAACAGGATTATTTTCACATAAATTTGCATTGTGAGGATAAGTAGGGCATCCATAATTTGCTCCTGCTGGGCTTGAAGTTCCACCATATTGTTTTGGAGTATCGTTACAAAAGTCATCGCCGTTGCACTGGCCGTTATCTCCCCAAATATGACGTAAACCAAGCCAATGGCCTATTTCATGCGTGGAAGTTCTACCACCACCTGCATTCCCGAAAAAGGAGGTTTTACATACAAAACCGTCATTTAAAGCATTTCCTGGTCCATCAGGCATCCCATCTAATCCGGTCATTCCAGGAAAAGTAGCATAACCTAATATAGTGCTTGTAATCCCTCCTATATTAGGAACAAGCCAAATATTTAAGTAATAGTTCGGATCCCATATAGTTGTTCTTTTAATGGTATTATCAATAAAATCCCTAGACCACCCAGTAGTATTATTTGGATTCCCCCAACCTCTGCTTTGAGCGTTGATACGTTCAATACCAGGTTCAGTTAAAATATTATTGTTCAAATCTAACTTGGCAGGACAAAATGTAATGTTTGAATTAGCTTTTAATGATGCAAAAGGTGCAGGAAGTGTTCCGCTGTTCAAACCAATACCCGCAAAATCACGGTTTAACACGGCAAATTGTGTATCTACACGAGCTTTACTAATGTTTTGTGCCGCATTATTAGTATAATAGCAAATGTGTACAATCACAGGAATAGTGAAAGCTATTTGTTGTTCTCTACCATTGGCAAGATTCTGAGCGCGTTGGTTACTGATTATTCTTTGAATCTGACCTTCCCAATCCATGCCCGGAGCTACTGAAGCACACCATCCATTGTCTTTTGGAGCTTCTGCCGAAAAAACATTTACATTTGTTAGGAATAACAAAAATGTAAAAAGAGATACTAATTTATTTTGCATAAGATATTAATTTTCAGTCCAAATATAGTGTATTTGTTAAAAAAAGTAAAAAAAACAAACTCTAATTAACAATATATTCATTCTAAAAAAAAATGTGTCTAAATAAAACACCATGAATCAGCTACAACATGAAACATCACCTTACCTGCTTCAACACAAAAATAATCCAGTAAATTGGTTTTCCTGGAAAGATGAAATATTGCAAAAAGCACAACAGGAGCAAAAATTATTAATCATATCAGTGGGATATGCTGCTTGTCACTGGTGCCATGTGATGGAACATGAAAGTTTTGAAAACGATGAGGTCGCGGAAGTAATGAATCTCTATTATGTTTCCATCAAAGTAGACAGAGAAGAACGTCCGGATATAGACCAGATCTACATGAATGCCGCTATGATTACCAGCGGGCATGGTGGATGGCCCTTAAATGTAATTGCGCTTCCGGACGGAAAACCAATTTTCGCAGGCACCTATTTCCCAAAACAGAACTGGATAAAAGCGTTGCTTTATTTTGCTGATTTATATAAAAACGAAAAGCAAAAACTTATGGACCAGGCCGAGAGAATTACACTGGGTTTACATGAAATTGAAAATATTCCATTGTTTAAACATGAACGAGTTTTAAGCAATGAATTATTAACAGACATCTGGCATATCTGGCATAATAAAATTGATTTTGAATGGGGAGGCCGAACGGGGGCTCCTAAATTTATGATGCCAAATAATTACGATTATCTGCTTCGATACTGTTATCAAACAAAAGATAAAAGTGTTGGAGATGCTATAAAAATTACATTGAAAAAAATGGCCTTTGGTGGCTTATATGATGTGATTGGTGGCGGTTTTGCCAGATATAGTGTAGATGAACAATGGAAGGTGCCTCATTTTGAAAAAATGTTGTATGACAACGGTCAATTGTTGAGCATATATGCGCAAGCATATCAACTGACAAAACGCCCCATGTATAAAAATGTTGTTGCGAAAACAGTTTCATGGCTTGAACGCGAAATGACCGACAAAAGCGGTGGCATCTATTCTTCTTTAGATGCGGATAGCGAAGGTGTAGAAGGTAAGTTTTATTGCTGGACTGCAGATGAACTCAAAATAATTTTAAAAGATGACTATGATTTTATCGCTGATGTTTATAACATCGAAGAAGCTGGTAATTTCGAACATGATATGAATGTGTTATTCAGAACGGAAGACCATGAATACTTTATGGAAAAGTATAGCATCAGCAATGACTTCTTTCAGGAAAAAATAAATAACATTCACCATCTTTTATATGAAAAGAGAAAAGAAAAAAAACGTCCGACAACCGATGATAAGATTTTGACAGAATGGAATGCAATTGCAGTAAAAGGCTTGTGTGATGCTTACAAAGCATTTGGTGAGGATGCATATTTAAGCAAAGCCATATCCGTAACTGAATTTATCTTAACTTATTGTAAGAAAGAAGATTACTGTTTAGACAGAAATTACAAAAACGGCAAATCCAGTATTAATGGGTTTTTACAGGACTATGCATTTTTTATTGAAGCATTGATTTCTTTGCATCAAATTACATTAGAAGAAAAATATCTGTCAGATGCATTACAATTTACAGAATATACTTTACAACATTTCTACAATGAGACAAATGGTATGTTTTATCTGACTTCAGATTTAGATGCAAAACTAATCACACGAAGTATGGACAGTAGTGACAATGTAATTCCTGCGGCAAATTCTACCATGGCAAAGAATTTATTTTTACTGAGTAAATATTTTGATAAGCAAGCATACGAGCAAATGAGTTTAACTATGCTAAATAACGTACTGGATGATGTTAAAAAAAATCCGATTTATTACTCTAACTGGGCAATTGTGCTCTACATGCATTTAAATTTAAATACGGAATTAGTAATTATTGGAAAGAATGCTAAGGAAAAACTGCAAAAAATAAATAAATTGTACTTGCCAAACATTTTAGTTACGGGCTCTGAACTACCGAGTGATTTACCTATGTTAAGAAACAGATACAAAGACAACAAGACACTTTTATATTTATGTGAAAACAAAAGCTGCAATACTCCGATTGAAGATGAAAACAAAATCATACATTTATTACAACAAACAGATTAAGTAATATGAAAATTCTCATAACAGGCATCACAGGATTAATCGGCAATCATCTCATGCAGGTATTGTTGAAAAATGGCTATCAAGACATTCGCGGAAATTATTTTTCTAACAGGAATTTAGAGGATTACACGTCAAAGAATATTGAAATGATTCAGGCGGATGTGGCGGATGAAAAAGCCATTCACAATATTACAAAGGATTGTGATGTTGTAGTTCACACGGCAGCACGTGTAATAGACTTCGGCACTAAGAAACAATTTTACGAAGCGCATTATGATGCCACGAATTTTTTATTAAAAGATGCAAAAGCAAACAAGGTTCGGCATTTTATTTATGTGAGTTCCGTGGGAGTAGCAAGCGGCATCGACCGCAATAAAGTTATTCCGGATGAGACAACACCACTTGTAAAAACAGGCGTTCATTACGATGATGCAAAAATTGATACAGAAACTTTAGTGAAAGACTTCTGTACACAGAACAATATTATTTATACTATCATTCGTCCCGCTGCAGTGATTGGGAAAAACAGTGTATGGGTTTTAGAACCGCTAAAAAGAATTGACACTGCCGTCGGATTAAAACTCATCGACAACGGCAAACATCCTGCCTGTTTGTTAGATGCGGAGAATCTGGCAAACGGAATTTTCCTTTGCATCACAAAAGAAGCTGCGCGCAATCAGACTTATTTTTTTATGGATGACTGGGATATTTCTTGGAAGCAGTATTTTACGGATTTAGCAGCCCTGAAAAATAAAAAACCGGGAAGTTCCATTCCATTTTGGCTGGCTTATTCATTAGCTGCCGTTGCAGAAACAGTTTTTCCTGTATTCGGAAAAAACCCTCCTCTGGCAAAAAAATCAGCGAAGGCAACCGGCACCAACAGAACTATCTCCACGCAAAAAGCAAGAACAGAATTAGGATGGAATTCAATAATCACTTATAAAGAATCAATGAAAAGAATAAAGGAAAGTTTAAGCTAAGCCATTCAATTATTCAGCTTCAAAATCTTCTCCTGAATTTCCTTCGTATTCCAGTGAATGCCTTCTACTTTTGATTCAATAACACTACCTTTTTTATCTAATAAATAAGTTGTAGGAAAACGGTGAATACCAATCTCTTTTAGAGTTTTTTCACTTTTATAAAATGGCAAATCTATCTTTAAATATTCTTTAACCTGATTAGATATTTCAAACGGTTCATCCGTAATTACAAGCACTTTCAATTGTTCTGGAAACTGTTTTTGCAAGGATTCCAGTTCGGGTAATTCTCTTCTGCAATCTCCGCACCACGACTGAAAAT
>JADLAJ010000050.1 GCA_020848255.1 Chitinophagales bacterium | reverse complement strand
TCATGAAGACTTTCTCAGAAGACCATCTGTATAAGCAGTTTACGCCCATTTTATACGGCAACCCAAGGGTTTTATCGTATTACAAAAAGATGTTCAACTTCGATAAATTTCAGTATTCTTCTATCAAAGGATACAATAATCTGAGTCATAATTCCTTAAATATTATTCCTGTCTGGGAAGAAGAATTTGCGATTACGCCGGGAACTCCGACCGATATTACCGGAAATTATGCGCTAAAATCGCTACAAGCTGCCTGTGACGCGCTTAAAAATAAATTTATTGATGTACTGGTCACAGCACCCATCAACAAGAAAGTGATGCATTCTGAGCAGTTTCCCTACGCCGGACATACGGAATATTTAATGAATTATTTTGGTGCTAAAGACAACCTGATGTTTATGGTGGCGGAGGATTTACGTGTGGGTTTGGTGACTAATCACAGTGCAATCAAGGATGTAGCTTCTAAAATTTCCAAAGAAAAAATTATCCGTAAACTGCAGCTGATGAATGCTTCTCTGATGCAGGATTTCGGTATTGATAAACCACGTATTGCTGTGCTGGGATTGAATCCGCATGCAGGCGACGGTGGTGTGATTGGCAATGAAGAAGTGAATATTATTTTACCGGCGGTGCAGGAAGCTAAAAATATGGGCATTACCGTATTTGGCCCTTATCCGGCAGACGGCTTCTTTGCTTCTTGTAATTTCAAAAAATTCGACGGTGTATTAGCTATGTACCACGATCAGGGCTTGATTCCGTTTAAATATATTGCCGGTGAAGACGGTACGAATTTTACAGCAGGTTTAGATGTTGTTCGCACATCGCCCGACCATGGCACGGCTGAAGACATTGCAGGAAAAGGTGTGGCAGATGAAACCTCTTTCCGTCAGGCGATTTATACGGCGATAGATATTTTCAACAACAGAGCTAATTATGCGGAGATGCGCGAAAATCCACTGGTAAAACGCGCGGTGCTGCATGATGAAAGAATTTAATCTGTTGTAATTATTTATAAAAGATGCTACTTTTATAAATATGCAGTCATTCCTATTCTCAAAGTATCCATTTTACTTTTGTGCCTTATTTTTATTTGTTTCTACCTTTTTTACCAAAAGATGGAATGAACCTAATAATGCTGTAATTTCCTGGGATGCTGCCGGATATTATCTCTATTTACCTGCTTTATTTTACGATGATTTAGGTAAAATAAATAATGCACAAAATATAATTGACAAGTACAATCCTTTTGGTTGTAATTTTGAAGATGCCAACAGTAAAGTAAACGACAATTACATTATAAAATACACCTGTGGTGTCGCCATCATGGAGCTTCCTGCATTTATTGCAGCACATTACTGGGCAAAAATTGCAAATTATCCTGTTGACGGCTTTTCACTGCCTTATCAGATTTGTATTAACTTTTGGAGTATTGCATTTGCCGTTTTCGGCTTGTGGATACTCCGAAAAACACTCATAAAATATTTTGATGACACAGCAATTTCAATAACATTACTGATTCTTTGCTTAGCAAGCAATCTATATAATTTTACTGCATTCAGTGGCAATATGTCACATGGCTATTTATTTACCTTATATGCATTGCTTCTCTTTTTTATTGACAGGTTTTACGAAAAGCCGTCTTATAAAACCTCTGTTATTTTAGGATTTATTTCAGGATTAGCTGTCTTAACAAGACCTACAGAAATTGTATGTTTATTTTTGATAGCACTTTGGAAAGCATCTTCAGTTCAGGATTTAAAAGACAGGTTTATCTTTCTGAGAAAATATTTCTCTTTATTTATTGCGTTTTCCATTACAGCTATACTTACGGGAAGTAATCAATTAGTCTATTGGAAAATATATTCAGGTCATTGGGTTTACTGGAGTTACGGACAAAATGAAACATTTAACTTTCTGCATCCGCATATTTTAGACGGATTATTTAGCTATAAAAAAGGCTGGTTTGTCTATACACCTGTAATGCTGTTGTCTGTAATTGGTTTTTACTTTTTATACAAATACTTTAGATTGTTTTTTTTACCTATACTTTTATACTTCACATTCAATATCTACTTTGTTTTTTCGTGGGATTGCTGGTGGTATGGCGGCTCTTTCTCACAACGCAGTGTGGTACAATCCTATGCCGTTCTGGCATTTTCTATTGCTGCTTTAATACAATCGTTTCAAAAAAGAAAATTTTTATGTCTTCTTACATCAGCATTCATTATTTTATGCATCTGGTTAAATCTACTCATGACATATCAGGCATATTCAAGCGGAGGAATTATGGAAAATGAGAACATGAGCAAGAAATATTTCTGGAAGATATTTGGCAAAACGAGTATTGACAAATCTGATAAAAAATTCATTGACCTTATAGATGAATTACCTAAAAAGCTACAGAGCAAACTTTCTGTTATTTATGAAACAGATTTTGAGAAAGATAATTTTGGTGATAGCTGCATTGCATATTCAGGTGGCAAAGGAATCTTATTAAATAAATCAAAACAAGAAAGCAAAGAAATTACCATTCCTGTTTCATCCAATAAAAAAGGCTACTACAGAGCAAGTGTGAAAGTATTTGCAAATGAAATGGAATGGAATGTTTGGAAACAAGCACAATGGGTAATTGCATTGTATGACGACGAGACAGAAGTCAGAACAAATTACTACAGGATTTATCGAATTATTGAACCCAATACATGGCAGAATATAACAATTGATATTAAAACACCAAAAAATAAAGATTACAACGTTTTAAAAATAAAATTCTGGAATGCTGAAAGCGACAAGGAACTTATCGCAGACGACTTAAAAATTAGCTTTGCAGAATACTAAAACCTTCTGAACGTATTCTGTCCGGCGCGTTTTACTTTATTGATGTGTTCGTAATCTTGTTCGTTCTTTAACAGTGAACCGAAATACGGTGGTTGTGTCGTTAAGTAATCTATTTTTTGCAAATCTTCTTTAGTGTTTTTTCCCAGCTTTAACAAACGAATCCAGTCTATTAATTCCGAGGTAGACGGTTTCTTTTTGATGCCGTGAATTTCCCGGATACCATAAAAAACTTTTAATGCTTCGTCCATCAACTCTTCTTCTAAAACAGGGAAATGCACGTTGATAATATCAATCATGGTTTGTCGTTCCGGAAAACGAATGTAATGAAAGAAACATCTGCGTAAAAAAGCATCCGGCAATTCTTTTTCATTATTAGATGTAATGATTACAATCGGCCGCGTTTTTGCTTTAATGGTTCTTTGTAATTCATAACAATAGAATTCCATTTTATCCAGCTCTAAAAGCAAATCATTCGGAAATTCAATATCGGCTTTATCAATTTCATCAATCAGCAAAACTGCCTGCTCTTCGTTTTCAAAAGCCTGCCACATTTTTCCTTTCATGATGTAATGTGAAATATCATTTACTTTT
>JADLAJ010000049.1 GCA_020848255.1 Chitinophagales bacterium | reverse complement strand
GTACGGTTACTGAAAAAGGAGCAAGAAACTGGGTATACGCACTAAAACCACACGGCAAGTTTTACAACTACCGTAACATATTAACAGCATTTTATTTGTTGGTATTTTTTGGCATTCCGTTTATCAAGGTAAACGGAATGCCTTTCGTTATGTTCAATGTACTGGAAGGTAAATTTATTCTGTTCAGTAAAATCTTCTGGCCGCAGGATTTTTATATTTTCGCTATAGCGATGATTACGTTTATCATCTTCATCGTACTGTTTACCGTTATCTACGGCAGGCTTTTTTGTGGCTGGGTGTGTCCTCAGACTATTTTCATGGAAATGGTGTTTCGCCCAATCGAATGGTTGATTGAAGGAACTCCGGGTGAACAGAAACTATTGAACAATGGTCCCTGGAACGCAAAAAAAATCGGAAAGAAATCACTTAAACATTTTATCTATTTCACTATTTCGTTTTTAATTGCCAATACGTTTTTATCCTACATATTAGGAGTAGACAGGATAATAAAAATAATAGAAGAACCTTTGTCCGAGCACCTTGCCTTGTTTTTCGGATTAATCTTCTTCACCTTTGCTTTTTATGGTGTGTTTGCATTTGTAAGAGAGATTGTATGTACTACTATTTGTCCTTACGGTCGCTTACAAGGTGTTATGTTTGATAAAGATACGATGCAGATTGCTTACGATTACAAACGTGGCGAACAAAGAGGTAAATTCAAAAAAAATGAAGAAAGAACTCTAGGCGACTGCATCGACTGCCACCAATGTGTAAATGTGTGTCCGACCGGAATTGATATTCGCAATGGTTCTCAGTTAGATTGTGTTGGTTGTACTGCTTGCATAGACGCCTGTGATTTCATGATGGAGAAAGTAGGCTTAGAGAAAGGATTAATCCGTTATGCTTCTGAAAATGGTATTGCAGAAGGTAAAAAATTAACCTTTACCCCAAAAATAAAAGCTTACACTATATTATTATTGATTTTAATGGCTGTTCTTTCTGTATTGATGGCTACCAGAAATGATGTGGATTCTCATATTACACGTACGGGCGGACAACTTTATCAGGAGTTACCCGATAATAAATTAAGCAATTTATACAACGCAAAAATCATCAACAAGACCAATAAAGAATTTCAGGTAGAACTGAAGCTGGAGAATGTAAAAGGTGAAATTAAACTCGTTGGCAAACAATATATCAGCCTCAAAGGAGAAAAAATACACACAGAAACCTTCTTTATTATTTTAGATAAAAAAGAAATTCACGACAGAACTACTAAAATTAAAGTTGGTGTTTACAGAAACGGTGAGAAAATTCAAACTGTTAAAACAAACTTTTTAGGACCATTTATTTAGTATTTTTGTGTAAAAGAAAAACATTATGAGTTGGGGATACAAAATATTAATCGTCTACATCGTTTTTATTGCCATGATACTGGGCATGGTCTATGTCGCATCTAAGCAAACGAATGAGATGCAGGATGAAAACTATTATGCAAAAGAACTTGTGTATCAATCAGTCATAGACGGAAAAAACAATTTGAATGCCTTATCAGAAAAATTAAGTATTTCTAATACGGCAGAAGGTGTAACAATTAAGTTGCCCGCTGCTGCTGCTGCAAATATTACGGAGGGTTCTGTTTACTTTTTACGTCCGTCTGATGAAAAAAGCGATGTGCGTACAAAATTAATTGTAGACGCAAATGGGATACAAACTATTCCGGCAGCAAAATTTAAGAAAGGATTGTATACCGTTCAAATCAGCTGGAAAAGCAACGGTAAAATTTACTACAACGAACAAAAATATACAGTAGATTAAAACATGATCTGGCAATTCGTCATAGCAGGCTTTAGCATTGGAATCTTAGGCAGTTTCCACTGTGTAGGTATGTGCGGACCCATTGCGCTGGCATTACCCGTGGCAGATGCCGGCAAGTGGAAACGTCTCTTATTTATCTCGCTGTATAATATTGGCAGAGTAATGGCGTATGCAACACTGGGGGCTATATTTGGGATACTCGGCAAACAATTTTTTATCGGCGGCTATCAGCGCTTCTTATCCATTGCTTTAGGTGTCCTGATTTTATTTTTCTTACTCTTCTCAAAATACCTCAACGGAAATAAAAGTTTTCTGAATAATTACACCTTAAAACTAAAACAGTTTTTAGGAAAACTACTGCGCAGCGATAAACAATTCTATACGTATATTCTTATCGGTTTTCTGAATGGATTTTTACCGTGCGGACTGGTATATGTTGCTATAGCAGGAGCGGTGGCAACCGGCAGTATATTAAACAGCGCTGTGTTTATGGCAGCCTTCGGATTGGGCACGTTTCCGATTATGTTTATGGTGACGGTTCTTGGGAAATACATATCACTGCAATGGCGCAATCAGATGCGTAAAGCCGTGCCTGTCTTTATTGGTGTAATGGCAGTGCTGCTAATTCTTCGAGGATTAAATTTAGGCATTCCGTATATCAGTCCGGAAATGAAAGCAACACCTGCCGGGACGCATAGCTGCTGCCACAAAGATTAAATAAAGCGCTTTAAAATACCAGTTTCTTTATCTTATAAAGCAATCCGAATAAAATTATTATAACAGCAATAATAGCCAGTATCCATTTAATGGAAGTAACTGTACTTGTTAGCCACACCAATTCATTCAGCTCTTCGGGATAAGCTTTCAGAATCTTGTAAACACCGATATTTTCCAAATAATCTGCAATCAGAATAAGGAAAGGAAATTTCGCCAGTTTTACACTTTTAAATAACAGAAACAAAGCAAAACTAAATAATAAGGTATACACCAGCGGATAAATCACATCCACCGTGTATTCCGTGAACATATAGTTTTGTTTGTCCATCGGACTGTATTGTTCTATTATCGAATAAGCCTGCTGCGGCGTGTAGGCAAACTGTAAATCCAGCGGCTGTAATGTTTCATCTTCCGGCATAAACTGCGGAAAGATGGCGAAATTAAATGCAAGAAATACTACCAGCAAAATCAAGGTAGTTTTTAATTTCGCAAAGCGGACGATAAACGAATCTAAAGCAGGTGTCATGCATAAAAATAGCCAATAATAAAGAGTATCGCAAGTTTATTATGTTGAGATTGTTTTTTCTTCAGTTTACGAAATTTCATTTTTCTCAAATTCCAGTTTGTACAATAACCAACCAAAGCCAATGATAAAATGCAAGACAACGATTCCCATTATGATATATTCCATGCCCTAATTATTTTTGAGATGATTCTTCCGTGCAGGCTTTCCAGAGCTGATATCCGCCGGAGAGATTCAGCACATTGTTGTATCCGTTTTGTTTCAGAATGCGTTGTGCCAGATATCCTCTTAATCCACCGAGACAGTAAATGTAGATATTTTTACTAGCGTCCATTTTCTGCATTTGCTCCCTGAAATTATCAATTGGAATATTCAGCGCGTTCGCAATATGTCCGGAATTGTATTCCTCTTCACTTCGAACATCTACCAGCACTGCATCAGATGGAAGAGTCATCAAATCCTTCCAGTAGAAAATGTTCAGGCGTTGCTGTAAAATATTTTCTGCAACAAATCCTGCCATGTTTACCGGGTCTTTTGCAGACGAGTAAGGTGGTGCATATGCATGTTCGAAATCAGCTAATTCATAAATGCTCCCTTTGCGTTGTATAACCGAAGATAAGATATCTATGCGTTTGTCCACACCTTCATAACCGGCAATTTGAGCACTGAGTAGTTTTCCATCATCGGGGGAGAATGCAATTTGAATACTCATTTGTTTGGCACCCGGATAATATCCTGCATGTGAACCGCTGTGGGTAGTGGATACGATATGTTTAATACCCGCATTGCTAAGATGTTTGGAAGCTGTACCTGCGGTTGCAACGGTCATGTCAAAAACTTTTACAATTGCCGTATTGATGGCACCATTGTATTGCTGAACATTGCCAAGCACCACATTATTGGCGCAGATGCGACCTTGTTTATTTGCCGGTCCGGCAAGATAGGTATTCATGGATTGTGAGGTAATCGGATTTGCAAATTCTATAGCATCACCTACAGCATATATGTCTTTGTCAGAGGTTTGAAGATATTCGTTTACCTTTATACCTCTGGCTTCACCAAGGGCGAGGCCGGCACCCACTGCAAGACGCGTGTCGGGTTTTACGCCAATGGATAATATGACCACATCCGCAGGAATAGCAGGCTTATCTTTAAACAATACATTTAATTGTGTTCCCTTTTTTTCAAATGCTGTAACAGCAGTATTGAGGAGTAGCTTTACGCCTTTAGAGCGAATGTGCTGCTGCACTATTGCGGCAACAGGAAAATCTAAAGG
>JADLAJ010000048.1 GCA_020848255.1 Chitinophagales bacterium | reverse complement strand
TGCATATCCTGTTTTTTATTCCCGAAAGAAGATTGTGAAAAAACCAAACAAGGCAATAGAAGAAAAATATAAACCAACTGTTTCATCGCTTATTCTGCTTTTATCTCTGAAACATTCATTTCATTACTTGATTTCTTAAAAACCAACTGTTCACCTCTGCCTTTTTTAAATACCTTTCTGCCGGGGTTAATGCCTTTGCGCAAGGCTCTTTGTTCCTCTTCGGGCAGCAGGGAAATTTTCATACATTCCTCGCAGCAGCAGCCATTGTATTTGGCAGTACATGCTTCGCACTGGATGAATAACAAATGACAACCTTCATTTTTACAGTTGGTATGCGTGTCGGCAGGTTTGCCGCACTGGTGGCATTGGGCAATTACTTCGTGTGAAATTTTTTCGCCCAGCCTTCTGTCAAACACAAAATTCTTGCCTTTAAATTTATTCTTCAAAACTTTGGCTTCCACCTGGCGGGCGTATTCAATAATGCCGCCGTTCAGCTGAAATACATTTTTGAAGCCGTTGTGTTTCAGCCAGGCGCTGGCCTTCTCACAGCGGATACCGCCAGTGCAATACATCACCACATTCTTGTCTTTATTTTCCTGCAGCATATCTACCACCAGCGGCAACTGCTCCCGGAAGGTATCGACATCCGGCGTAATGGCGTTTTCAAAATGCCCGATTTCACTTTCATAGTGATTACGCATGTCCACCAGAATGGTATCTTCTTTCTCTGTCAACGCATTAAATTCATCGGCATTTAAATGCACTCCGCAATCGCTGGAATCAAAGGTTTCGTCATTGAGTCCGTCGGCAACTATTTTAGTGCGTACCAGAATTTTTAGTTTGGTAAAGGATTTTCCGTCATCATCCACCGCATAATTTAAGCGGATACCGTTTAAAAACGGATAAGCGTACAGGTAGTCAATGAATGCCTGTTGCTGATCATCCGGCACGGAAATTTGTGCGTTGATGCCTTCTTTAGCCACGTAAATTCTGCCAAGCACCCCGAGCTTATCTAAAGATAAATAAAGCTCATTTCTCCATTCTTCCGGATGCTCAATTCTGTGATATTTGTAGAAGGATATAGTGGTGCGTTTTTCGCTGCTGGCGAGCAGATGCTGTTCTAAGATACGCTTATCCACCCTGTTCCAAAGTTGCATGCTTTGTGGTTTTTGGGTTAAATAATATTCACAAAATTACAAAAATTAAAATCATTTACGTAATTTAACGTCGATTTTCAAACAATCATAAAATTCAAATTAACCAAAAACAACCAACAATGAAAAAATTAGTAGCGATTTTATTGCTTTTAGGCGCATTTATACAGCAGTCGGAAGCTAAAATACAAGCAGGAGTAGGCATTACCGTAGGGCCGGCTTGCGGAAGATGGAATAATGGCATTCAAAACCCGAAACTGGCAACAGCAGGTGGTCAGGTAGGCTATCAGGTAGGCGTACATGCCGGAATTCAGGCGCGTATCTGGTTTAATAAATTTGTTGGTATCAATCTTGCCGGAGAATTTAATATGTCCGGAAGTTCTTTCAAAAAAATACAAGGTGTAAACGATTTTAAACAAACTCATAAAGAAAATCAGGTTACCATTCCTTTATCAGTAATGGTGGGATGGGGTAATGAGCGCTTGAGAATTTATGGTAATTTCGGGGGCTATTTTGGTTATAATGTAAGTGGTAAAGATAAAGGAGTTATTACGCTGGATGGATCTGTACAACCCAATGACGGCTTCGTAAAATCTGACTACAAAGATGTATATAACGCAATTGATGCAGGTGTGAGATTAGGAGCAGGTTTACAGGTGTATGTAGACAAAAAATTGAAAAGCTGCGTAACGTTTGATATCAACTACGATTACGGTTTAATCAAATCATTTAAAAACGAAGAACCAGGTTTCTTCCCGGAACCTACAAAAATTAAAATTACACCATCTAAACTGGTAATTGGTGTAGGTTTCTTATATACATTTGGTAAAAGCCAGGCGGAAGAAAAACCAAAGCGTGCAACAGATATGATTACAGAATAATCAGTGTAATGAAGAATAAAGAAAAAGGGAAAGTTTAAACTTTCCCTTTTTTTATGTTGTTTGCGTAATCTTTAGATCCGTAAGAAATCACCACATCAGCACCGGCTCGGTGAATGCTCAATAGCGTCTCTTCAAGGCATTTAGCATAATCAATCCAGCCGTTTTTAGCGGCAGCCTGCAGCATGGCATATTCGCCACTTACATGATATGCAGCAATTGGTATCGGAAAATTCTGTCTCAGTTCATGAATGATATCTAAGTAAACAGTTGCAGGTTTCACCATTAAAAAATCGGCGCCTTCCGCGTAATCCAACTCTGCTTCCACCAGCGCTTCCCGTTTGTTGGCAGGATTCATCTGGTAGGTTTTTTTGTCTCCGGATTTTGGTGCAGATTCCAATGCGTCTCTGAACGGACCGTAGAAAGCACTGGCGTATTTTGCTGTGTAAGACATGATGGAGGTTTCGCTAAATCCTTTTCCATCCAGCGTTTCTCTGATGTAACCAACTCGGCCGTCCATCATATCACTCGGCCCGATAATATCGATACCGGCTTCTGCCTGTGCCACCGACATTTTTGCCAGAATTGGTAATGTCTTATCATTATGAATTTTCCCATTTTCAACATAGCCATCATGTCCGTCAGAAGAGTAAGGATCCATGGCTACATCGCTGATTAAACAGCACTCTGGAAATTTCTTTTTAAATTCTTTAATCGCCTTCAGATAGAAATTCTTTTGCGAATAACTGTAGGTAGCGGTTTTGTTTTTCAAAGCATCTTCCACCGCCGGAAACAAAATAAAGCTGTTTACGCCCACGTTCATGCAGGCTTCTATTTCTTTCAAGGCATTATCGATGCTCAACTGAAAGATATCCGGTAAGGATTTAATCGCGTTCTTTTTATTTTTGCCATCCACTAAAAATAAAGGCTGTACTAAATGTTTTGGCAACAGGTGAATTTCTTCCGCTAAGCCCCGGATGGCGGCATTTTTTCTGTTTCTGCGAGGACGTTGTAACATGATGCAAAGATAGTGAAAATGTCTGAATTAGGATTTGCGGGATTGTAGGATTCTTTTCTGTCTGAATTAGTATTTGCAGGATTTTTGGATGACAGGATAGTATAATCCGGTAATCCTTTCATCCAATAAATCCAAATTCAGACAATACAATTATACTCCTAATTTTTCCAATGCACTCAAAATATCCTGTTCAATATTAGATGTATCGGCTCTTACGAATTTTTCTCCTAAAATAAGTTCGTAGAGTTCAATATAACGATTAGAGATATTTTCTACGATTTCATCCGTCATATCAGGAACACTTTGTCCTTCCTTACCCATGAAATTATTAGCGATGAGCCATTCGCGCACAAACTCTTTGGAGAGTTGTTTCTGCGCTACGTTGTTGTTAAGTCGTTCTTCATAGCCTTCGGCATAAAAATAACGGGAAGAATCCGGCGTATGAATTTCATCTATCAGAAATATGGTATCACCGATTTTTCCGAATTCGTATTTGGTATCCACTAAAATTAGTCCGCGTTTGGCGGCGATTTCTGTACCGCGCTGAAATACCTGCTGCGTATATCTTTCTAGTTGTTCGTAATCTTCTTTACTCACGATACCGCGCGCCAGTATTTCTTCTCTGGAAATTTCCTCATCGTGGCCAACGATTGCTTTTGTTGTAGGCGTAATGATAGGCGTTTCAAATTTCTGGTTTTCCTTCATGCCTTCCGGAAGCGTTACGCCACATAAAACACGGTCACCGTTTTTGTAGGCACGCCAGGCCGAACCGGCTAGGTAGCCGCGAATCACCATTTCCACGCGGAAAGGTTCGCATACTTTTCCGATGGTGACGTTGGCTGCCGGCACGTCCAGGACCCAGTTGGGAACGATATCTTTGGTAGCTGCCAAAAAACTGGAGGCAATCTGGTTCAGCACCTGACCTTTGTAAGGAATTGGGCGGGGAAGTACCACATCAAATGCGGAAATACGGTCGCTCACCATCATTACGAGATATTGGTCGTCGATGTTGTACACATCACGCACTTTGCCTTTATAAAAACTTTTTTGTTTTGGAAAATGAAACGGAGCAGCCATGTCGGTTTTTTGCAAAAATACATCACAATGGATTTAAAATGGAAAGATTGTTTCCACAGCGAATATTTTGTTAACAGGAATACCATTTGAAAGACTACAAAATCCAAACGTACATATTTGAAGACAAAAGAGATAACCTAAATTTCTTACCGTTTACTGCTCATCACTCATCACTAATTCGTATCTTTGCCCCGAATTTTTAGTTCTTTAATCAAATAAATTAAATAAAATGAAAGTTACCGTTGTAGGTGCAGGAGCAGTAGGCGCAACCGTTGCCGATAATATTGCACGCAAAGAATTATGCCACGAACTGGTTTTATTAGACATCAAAGAATGTATTGCAGAAGGCAAGGCCATGGATATGATGCAAACTTCTTCTCTGTTAGGCTTTGATACCAAAATTACCGGTTCTACCAATGACTATACTAAAACCGCCAACAGTGATGTGGTAGTAATCACTTCGGGATTACCTCGTAAACCGGGTATGACCCGCGAAGAATTAATCGGAGTGAATGCTGGTATCGTAAAAGGGGTGGCTGAAAATATCTTAAAATATTCACCCAACACTATTTTCGTTATTATCTCCAATCCAATGGATACCATGACATATTTAGCATTGAAAGCTACCGGTGTTGCTAAAAACCGTATTATCGGTATGGGTGGTGCATTGGATTCATCAAGATTCAAATATTATTTATCAGTAGCCTTAGGTTGCTCTCAAAACGACTTAAATGCAACGGTTATTGGCGGTCACGGTGATACCACTATGATCCCTTTGACCCGTTTTGCTACCTTAAATTCTAATCCTGTTTCTAATTTATTAGATGCTGATACCTTGAAAAAAGTAGCTGCAGATACGATGGTGGGCGGTGCTACGCTTACAGGTTTAATCGGTACATCTGCATGGTATGCTCCTGGTGCTGCTGGTATGGCAGTAGTAGAATCTATCTTGCGTGATGAGAAAAAAGTAATCACTTCCTGCGTATACTTAGAAGGTGAATATGGCCAGTCTGATATCTGCTTAGGCGTTCCGGTAGTAATCGGCAAAAACGGCTGGGAAAAAATCATCGACTATAAATTAAACGAAGAAGAACAGGCGGCATTCAACAAAAGTGCAGATGCAGTTCGTTCGATGAATGATGTGTTAAAGACATTATCGATATAATCTACCTCAATGATAAACAAAAAAGGCAGCTGTTTTATTTCAGCTGCCTTTTTTTATGTTAATACAAAACAATACTCAGCATTTATCGTTAATTTTAGAGTACAAAATAAAGAGAATCAACCGCTGATATGAAAAAATATATTATTCTGTTATTGACAAGCACCTTGTTATTTTCCTGTAAAAAGGATGACACGGTTATTGTACAGTTCCTCCTGAAGTCTTCGAATAAAACGGCTTTCGATCGTTCATATGTCTTGAATCCGGCGAAAACAAAGATGCTTTTCTCTAATTTCAGGTATGTAGATAATATGGGAAAAGAAACGCTTGTGAAAGATGTATTTCTATATAAAAGCAGTGATAATGGATTCAGTTTTAAAGTTCCTTCAGGTAATTTTACGTCGTTCAGGTTTTCTTTCGGACTGGATAAATCGACAAACAATTCAACACCTTCTTCTTTTCCGGCATCCAACCCCTTAAGTGTTGAAACGGGCTTGTACTGGGATATGCTTAAATACAGATTTCTGATTGTGGAAGGTGATATTGACGATTCACCAACAAAAAATAACACGCCAGATGCTCCTTTTTCCATGCATTTGGGTGGAGACACTTTATATACCGAAATAAATGTAACGGATATCCCTGCAAAAGGAAATACCATGAATATAGAATTGGATATGGATAAACTATTCGTGCTGGACAGTGACCCGTTTTTGATTACCAATTTTAGTAATCATAGTGAGGCAGGGGAAGTGAACAGAGGTATTGCAATT
>JADLAJ010000047.1 GCA_020848255.1 Chitinophagales bacterium | reverse complement strand
GCTATTAGCATTTGCGTTTATTTTATCAGTGGTTGCATTCGACTGTAAGGAGAAGCAAATTGCCTTGTTTTCGAAAAAGCTTTTTGGTTACTTTTTGGCATCAAAAAGTGACAAACAATATTTAATGTTTACAACTTGAAATAAACTAAACAGTTTTTACCATCATTTTCTCTTCACTCAATTGCAGATAAGTATTGAGTTTGACGATATAATATTCCTTCATCACACGTTCATAAAAGACCGTCAGGCTTTTGATACCGCCTTGTTTTAAAATGGCTCTGTGATACAGCCAGATAACGGCAATAGTGCCGCGCATCAGCACGGAATGATACAAACCGAGCAGAATACTTTTGAGGAAATTGGTTCGGTAAATGGCGCAGAGCGACTGACTCTGAAACTTGAGGTGTTCAACTTCGTCTTCTAAAATAGCCGTGCAGATATCTTTTAAAAGTTTGGAACCCGTGGCTTTTCTCAGAGCGTCGTAATACACCATAGAAATGATTTCTGCCGTAGTTAAAGTTACCACGATGCCGCCGATACCGAAGAATTTCAGCAGCGATTTGAAGATGACATCCAAGGGATGTTTCTGTATACGTTCTATGCTGTGCAAGTCCATAAAGGTGCCCAGGGCTTTGGAATGGTTTTGTTCTTCCTTTATAAAGTTTTGTATATCCAATGTATAATTCATGTCATAAAGTTGCGTTGATTTGCTGAGTAAATTTTTGCCGTCGCTGTTTTCTCCTTTTTGAAATTGCTGAATGGAGGAGCTGATGAGTTTTCTTTCTGCGGAGGAAAGATAATCTTCGTCATCCCAGTAGATGCCGGAGAATTGCTGTTGGTGGTGTGCCGCGAAATACGTGTTCCAGTGGTTAAAGCTCATACGATTAGATTTTAATGGTTTGTAAATGATTAACAAACTAAAAGTAGACGCTTTAAGTATGTGTGGTATTTTTTTTAATATACCTTAACCCGCATTAACATTTGTGTTAATGAAATGAAAGAAATGAAACCCTTTTTAATGTTTCTTTAGTAAAATCTGTTAATAAAAAACTTAACGGCTAATGATGACTTTCTGTGAATATAATTGCTGTTCGCATTCTATAGAAATCAGATACATGCCTTCCGGCCACTTTGAAGTATTCAGCATTTTATCTCGTTCGAATACACGCTCCATGTTTTCATTGTACACCTCCTGGCCTAAAATATTTTCTACTTTAATTGTAGCCGGTTTAAAAATCATAGATGAGAAATCCATCGTTATGTTATCCTGTGCAGGATTAGGATATACCGTTAATTCTTTGGTATCTGAAGTGGAGTTTCTGATGCCGGTTGTTCTGGTAGGGCCGGAGAGGATATCACCGCTCCATGCATACTCAATCGTTTTTCCATCCACTACTATTTTAGCGTAGTACACCCAGGAGAAAGTAGGTAAATCGAAATACCATTTTTCCTGATATTGTGCTTCTTGTATTTTTTGTTCGAAGTTGTCAAAGCTGCCGTACATATCGCTGTTGCCCACCATAAATACCCAGGTTTGACCATCCGGATTATCGTCTGCTCTTACACCATTGATATACCCGGTGCTGTGTCTGCGTACCGCCACATAACCATCGCCTTCACGTCCAAGCAGCCAGTTCCCGCTTTCTCTTATTTCATCGAATTTGTCATCTTGCCAGTGCAGCGCGACAGATAGCTTTGCATCTTTGTATCCGAATAATGCCAGCCCCTTTTCCGGGCGGTACATCACTAATGCTACATTTGATTTTTGTTTTATATACGGCAAATGAGTATTGGCATTATGTGCCGGTCTGTTATCCCAGTCTACATCCGGTTTTCCGGACAAGGTAAACACCGCACTCGTTCCTGCATTTACTACCACCGGAAATTGCTGATAACCAACTTTTCCTTTCCAAAAATCCTGTAAAGAGGATAGTGTAACGGATTTATTTTTAAAAACAGCAATGGTTGGATGGTAGATGCCGGAGCTTTTACTGATTGGACTTGCAATTTCAGCCACGCCGGAAGCGAGGTTGGATGGTAAGAAAGAGAATTGTCTGAAATCGGCGAATTCAAAATGTCCCCATAAATTTAGATCTTTCAGTAACTGAAAAGTAGATTGTGCCACATCCGGATGGAAATAAGCTCCGGAACTCCATTGGAAAATAACTTTGTCTTTTACCGACATGGTGGTATTGATATTATTAATGCCATCTTGTAACGTATGTCCTTGTGTATAAACAGTATCCATTTTTGATTGCCATGAACTAATGACATCATCCACTGGTACAGTAGTGGTCGCTAAAAAAGCACCGGCATGAGAAGTTCCGTTTTCCACTTGTCCCAAACCGGTCAACATATAAATCAGGTTATTGTGATTTTGGCCATAAGCATTTTCATATTTTCCGGGATAATTCCTGCCAGCTGTAGGAAATAGTACACCTTTATTGTTGGTCAGCAGCAGTAATTCTTCCTTTAATAATTTTTGGGACGCCTGTGTAGCTAGACTTTTAATTTCAGTATCCTGTGCAAAATCAGCGAGATTCAATAAGCCTGTTAAACAATATGGCGCATAAGTTGTCGAATTAAACTCATAAAATCCGTATCGTATTTTTAATTTCAGGTAGTGGCGTAATCTTTTATCCAGGGTGCTATCCACTATTTTTCCATATTTTTCATGTAGTAACCAATCGGAAGCCATCCACATAATCATGTGATTCTCTGACCAGTATTCTCTGTTATCTTCATTGGCTTCTAACCAGAAAGGAAGCGGAGCCAAGACAGGCAATATCTGACTATCGTACTCTCCATGCGAAAACATCAGAATACGTATGAGTTTTATAATATCAAAATCTGCAGTAGATCTTGAAGAAACATTTGCTAAAATGGTACTTAATTCAGACTGACTAACAGAAATACCTCTTGCAGCCTGAATACTTAATGCATCAGCGTTTACATTATTTAGCGCATAGTCAATATAAGCAGTTCGACGGGCTTCAAATTCCGGATTGATCGCATTTGCTGGCGTAATAGCGAACGATGAACAAAGTAAAAAAGCAAGCGTTAGAATCTTGTAAAATGTAGGCATAGCATAGTCTTTTAAAAAGTTGATACCTAAGGTAATACAATTACTTGTAATTTGGTATGTATTTAAATGTAAAATTGCAATATTGTATAATCTGTTTAATAAATCGTATTTTTAAACTTTAATTTATAAAATAGAATGTCAAAAAAGAAGAAAATTAATAAAGGGTCCCATCCTAATCCACATAAGCGAGCGAAAAAAGATACCAAAAAAGATCACGATACATTTATTGTTGGCGAAGAATTAACCGGCACCGTGGATATTGCCCGAAGCGGTGACGCATTTGTCTCTATAGAAGGTAAAACCAAAGATTTTTTTGTTAGCCGAAAAAATACCAATCATGCATTTGACGGCGACACTGTTACTTTACTGCGCCTGCACAAACCCAATGCGGGCAGCCGGCCGGAAGGAATCATCACCGGAATTATAAAAAGAAAAAGAACGCACTTTATAGGAGTGGTAGAAAGAATAAACGATACCTGTTTTGTGATACCTGATAATACGGGCGTTCGCGCGGATTTCTATATTCCGGAAGCGCGTTCCATGAAAGCCAAGCACAACGATAAGGTGGTGATTGAACTGATAGAATGGCGGCCAAAAGATAAAAATCCAATTGGACATATTACCGAGATTTTAGGTAATGCAGGCAGCAACGACGTGGAGATGAAATCCATCCTCGTGGAAAATGGTTTCTTTACGGCTTTCCCGCAGAAAGTACTGGAAGAAGCGGAAAATCTGGAGTTTGAAGTGTCTGAGGAAGAAAAGAAAAAACGCAGAGACTTCTCTAAAATCCCAACGTTTACAATTGATCCGGCGGATGCCAAAGATTTTGACGATGCGCTTTCCTTCCGAAAACTGGAAAACGGTTTATACGAAGT
>JADLAJ010000046.1 GCA_020848255.1 Chitinophagales bacterium | reverse complement strand
TTAGTTTTGGGGAAGGTGAAACTTCAACACTAATTATAAAACAAAAAGAAAAGAAAAACAACTCAACCATTGTAGAAATTAATTCTACAGCATTCAACATTCATCATTCAACATTCAACATTCCGTTTACCGATGAAGCATCCATAGAAAACTGCCTGCATTGCGTGGTGACCTTATTATACTCAGGATTTTCTTTAGAAAAAATACAAACAAAAATTTTATCGCTGCGTAATTTACCGATGCGGCTGGAACTGAAATACGGCATCAACAACTGCACCATTATAGATGACTCTTACAGTGCCGATTTTCACTCGCTGCAAATAGCTTTAGACTTTCTTAAACAACAGGAATCAAAAAAGAAAAAGACGCTCATTATTTCCGAGTTTGAAGAATCCGGATTGAGTGAAAAAGATTTCATCCAGAAATTAAAAACCGTTTTGCAGCAAAATTCTTTTGATAAATTGATTGGCGTCGGAAAATCTTTCATGCTGCATATCGAGTCGTTGGCGTATACCATTAAAGAATGGTATGTGTTTGAAAGCACCGAACAACTGATTGCACAATTTAATGTGCTGAAATTTGAAAATGAACTGATCTTATTAAAAGGCGCCCGTAAATTCAGTTTTGAAAAGATTACGGCACAGCTTATCGGACAAACACATGCCACCGTTTTGGAAGTCAACCTGAATGCCCTGATCAACAATCTGAATGTGTACAAAAATTACTTGCCTAAAGAAACCGGCGTGATTGCGATGGTGAAGGCTTTTTCGTACGGCAGCGGAAGCACAGAAGTGGCGAGCCTGCTGGAAAAACAGCACATCGATTATCTGGCGGTGGCTTATGCGGATGAAGGCGTGGCGTTACGCAAGGATGGCATTCAGACAAAAATCATGGTGATGAATCCGGATGCGGTGGATTTTGACAGAATGCAGGAATACCATCTGGAACCGGAAATTTATTCGTTACAGATTTTACAACAGCTGATAGAAAAAATCGGGCAGCAAGAAATGAACGTGCATATCAAACTGGAAACGGGCATGAATCGTTTAGGTTTTGTGGAAAGTGAACTGGATGAACTGATTGCGGTTTTACATCAACATAAAAACATACATGTAAAAACAGTCTTCTCGCATCTGGCGGCCAGCGAAGACGAACAGCTCGATAGTTTTACAAAAGAGCAAATCAGTATCTTCAAAAGATTGTCTGATACGTTTATCGCTTCGTTTAATTATCCGATAAAAAAACACCTGCTCAACTCCGGCGGCATCCTACGTTTTCCGGAAGCTCATTACGATTATGTTCGTTTAGGCATCGGATTATATGGCGTAGACAGTTCAGCCACCATTCAGGAAAAATTGTTACCTATCGGAAAATTAAAGACAAGAGTAGCGCAAATCAAACAGGTTCCAAAAGGAGAAACGATTGGTTATTCCCGAAAAGGAGTAGCTGAAAAGGATATAAAAATCGGCATACTGGCGATTGGTTATGCGGACGGCTACGACAGACGTTTCGGCAACGGCACAGGCGAAGTGTTTATTGCCGGACAACGTGCACAAATCATCGGCAACATTTGCATGGATATGTGCATGGCAGACATCACACATATTGAAGATGTTCACGACGGAGATGAATGTGAAATTTACGGCAAAGAGATTTCCATCATTGAGCAGGCCAAAAAAATCGGCACCATTTCTTACGAGTTGTTGACGCGTATTTCTTCGAGAGTGAAGAGACTGTATTATCTGGATTAAAAAACAAAGATGTTCAAAGTAAATGCATATATCTTCGGTGGGATATTCTTAATTGCAGCAATTATTCGTCAAACTGTAGTTGAGTTAATAGACCACGACAGTTATGATGGTTTTATTTTTGGCCCTATATTCGTTTTTATTGGAATTATATGGATAAAAGAAGGTCTTAAAAAAAGAAAAGAATTAAGTAAAACAGAAGCATAATTATTCTTCCGTTTTTTCTTCTGTAGCTTCTTGTTCTGTTGTTGTTTCTGTATTCACAGCCGTTTCAACTTCAGCTATGTTTTCAGCCTCAATCTCGATTGCTTTAGTTTCAACTACTTCGTCTTCAACAATAACCTCATCTTTTGCTTCAGTAATTGCTTCGGATTTTATTTCGGTTTCTGCACTTTCATGCTCACTTTCACTTATTACTTTAGCTTCTTTCTTTGCCTGCCTTTTTGCTTCCATCTCTTCCTGCTTAGCGGCTTCTTCCTGCTCGCGTTTTATACGTTGCTCCTCACGCTCCTGATGTTGTTTCTTTTCTTTTTCAATGTCCGCTTTCAGCTGTCCAATGGTTTGCTTGATGCCTTCCGCTTTCGTTTCTTTTTCTTTCGTTCTGTTAAGTATATCACCGAAACGGCTTTTCAATTCATCTACGGAAAGTTTGCCACGTGTATAGTGCTGCATCTTTTCCACCTGCATCTGATAGCTTTCATTATCACGCTTGATAGAATCTTTCAGTCCATCTAATATTTTGGTAAGCTGCGCAATTCTTCCCTGTGTTTTGCTCACTACTTCTGTCATTCTGTATTTTCGCAAATCATCGAAGATGGCATTCACCTGATTATAAATGTTACGTTTATGATTCCAGCGTATAGCAGCATCTTTTAATTCTGTCTGAATTTTTTTCAGCTCTTCAAAGATAAATTTCCACTGGTCGCTGTAAATTAATTTTGACTGCAGGTCTTCAATTCTTTTGTAGTAATTTTTTACCAAAACAGCATTTGCCTGATCTTCATTTTCATTATTGATGCGTTTTACCGCTTTCAATGCTTCAAATACGGAATTGATTTTATCTTTTAATACAGTGGTTTGCTCCCATGATATTTCATTTTTTTTCTGGTAAGAAGCTATTTTTTCCCATTGTGCTTTTGCCTTATCCCACAACGACTGGTCGTATTCAGCTACTACGGATGCTTTTTCTTCCAATAGTTTTACTTCATCTGTCAGCAACTGATTGATTTTAGAACTCATCAGCTTTTTGCCCCATTTATGCTGCGACTGCAGCACCACATCCAGTCTGTCCACTTTTACCTCTTCCGGTAAAATCGTATCGCTGTTGGCATCTATTTCCCAGTGAATGGCGTTTTCCGGAAATGTAAATTCACCACCGTTTTTCCATTCAACAAATACGGCATCCTGAATTTCCTTGGTAACCTCTTCTTTCGGGAAAGCGTGAATGTGGATCTTTGCTGTTTCCTCATCTAAATGGATAGCGATTAAGGCTTTTCTGTCGGTGCCGATTTCGCCCCATAATACTAGTCGTGTATTCATGATAAAAGTCGTAAGTAGTAAGTAATAACTCGTAAGAATTATCCGATAATCTCAGTATAATATTTACGATCATCCATTTTGTAATAATAATCTGTTTAATAAAAAAAACAGTTTGCAATACATGCAAACTGCGATACAAAATTAGAAAATTATTGGTTAATTTTTCAGTGTTGCTCGTTTTGTTTTTATGGTTTCAATTATTTGCTGCTGCAATGAAATCTGCTGTTGTTTGGCAGCCTGATCAGCATCATATTTTATGATATCCTGCTCCATTTTTTTGATTTTTGACTTGGATTCCTCAATTGATTTTAGCGCCTTTTCTTTACTTTTTTGCAAAGATTTTAACTCCTTATTCAGAGATTTCAAGGATTTTTCCTCTGCTTTCTGCTGGCTGCTAACTGCCACAACTGCCTGATTCTGTGCAAACTCTTTAACAACAGCTTCCATGGCGGCATGTTGTGTGCCATATGCGTAAGAGGTAATAAAAGCACCGCCTAAATCAGTAAAAAAAGTAACTTTTGAACCATTGTCTACGGGCGTGACAATTGCATAGATATCAACGGTATTGGCACTCACGGTAGTAATTCTAGCATTATCCAGTAATATTTCCGGTGATTTTTTCTCGCTGGTTAATTTTGCATCCAGTTTTTTGCTTAATTTTTTCAGTCCGTCTTTAGCCTGTTTTATACTGGTGCCACTTAATATAACCTCAATTCCGTTTTGTTCACCTTTGCTCATAAACTGCCGGACTTCATTCGTGGTAAATTGAGATTGTGCATTTACAATAGAAAATGACAATAAAATGAGTGTAAGTGTGCTCGTTATTTTTAATAATCTTTTATTCATATTTATATCCTTTTTTGTTTTAAAATAAAATCTGCCTCACATAAAAAAGCAGTTTGCATAAGCAAACTGCCATTATCAATTATGTTTGTTTAATTTAAAGTTGCTCTTTTTGTTTTTACCGTTTCAATAATTTGCTGTTGTAAAGAAATCTGCTGTTGCTTAGCCGTCTGATCTGCATCATTTTTGGTGATGTCTGCTTCGCGTTGTTTAATTAATGCTTTTGCTTTTTCAATATCTTTTAAATACCCTTCTTTATCTTTTACTAAATCTTTCAGGTCACCATTCAGTGTTTTTAGTATTTTCTCTTCGCTTTTTTGCTGGTCTTCCACCACTACAACAGCCTGGTCTTTAGCAAATTTTTTGATAGATGCTTCCAAGCCTGCATATTGAGAGCCATATGCTGCCGAAGAAACAAATGCACCACCCAAATCGGAGAAGATAGTTACTTTGGATCCATTATCTATTGGTGTTATAATAGCATACATATCTATCACGTTGGCACTTACCGTTGGCATTTGTGCATTATCAATAAAAATTTCCGGGTTTTTCTTATCGCGAACAATCTTCGCTTTCATCTTCTTCCCCCATTTTTCTACTGCATCTTTCGCATCTTCAGGTTTAGTACCGTTTAATATAATTTCTATACCGTTTTGTTCGCCTTTGCTCATAAACTGACGAACTTCATTGGTGGTAAATTGGGATTGTGCTTTTGCTGTTGCAAATGAGAGAGCCAGCACTGCCGTGAAAACGGATAATTTCAAAATCTTTTTCATGTAATTTAAATTTATTATTTAACAATTCCTGTTACTTTATCTTTGTTGTACTGCAAAATAAATGCCACAAAATATCCTTGTGAACGCACAAGTTCTAATACTTCTTTTGCTCTTTCCAGTGACTCAAAATTTCCCAGGCGATAAATATATCGTTCATATGCTTTTATTTCTTCTACTTTTCCCAGTGTTTCAAATTCAGGAAATTTGATATTCCCCTGATCGTAGCTTGCCAATTGAACTTTGAAATAAATATCCGGTAAAACTTCCGCTGGTGCTACCGGCTGAACCTTCTTTTCTTCTACAGACGGTATTGTTTCTTTTGCAGATAGTGGTTTTTCCTGTAGAGTCACTGAAACCGGATTTAATTTTGACGGCTCAGGCACGCTTACCTCTTTTACTGTTTTCTCTTTCAATTCTTCCGCAACTTCTGAAGGCGAAGGCGTAATTTGTTCCGTTACTTTTGGTATTGATTCAACTACAGGTTCTTTTTTAAGTTCCGGTTGAACTTTCACTTCTTCCACCTTTGCAACAACATCTTCTTTAAGAGACACTGCCACATTTTCCTGCTCATTATCTGTTATTTCTTCTGTTTTCTTCTCTTCAATAATCTTTACTTTTTTTGATTTCTTTGTACTAACCATGTCTGCAGCTAACTGCGGCACTTCATTATCTTTTATTATTACCGGTTTAACATCCTTTATTTCTGTTGTTACTTCTTTATCCGGAATATTTTTTTCTAATGACTTTTCCGCTGCCTTTACATTTTCAACAGCAATATCTTTAGCCTTATCATCTTTTGGTCCTACAACTATTGTTTGCTTTTCGATTGTTTTATTGTCTGTTACTGCTTTAAATGTTTCTTGCTGAACTGAAGGTTCAGATACTATTGCTTTAGGCTTAATTGATTTATTCACTTGCCCAGCCTGAGGATTGTCTGCTGTAATCACTTTTAATAAAGAATCAATTTTTGCCTGAGTGATAGGCTCATGTTTTTCAGAAGAAATGACAGCACCGGTATTTTTATCCAGAAATTTGATATTCATATCCGTCGGCACATTCCCGGGTTTGTATACCTTATTTTCTGTTAGTTTGAATTTATTACCTGTTAGTAAATAGTCACGAACCTTCACGCTGTTTCTTTCTAAACCGAACGTGGTTAATTCATCTGTAATTTTGTTTTCCTGATTTTCAAAAATAATTTTATAATTATTGTTGAGTAGTAATTTTATTTCAAACTTTCCGCTGGAGTCAATATCCACTTCGCGGAGTTTTTGAGTGGTGTAATTCACCATTCTCATTTTTGCTTTTGCAGCCGGCTTGTTTGTGGCAGCATCTCTTACCTTTCCTGTAAATACTATGTAATTATCCAGCGATAAATTATTCGTTGCACCTTTGGAAATACTGAACTGTGCATCCGGTTTCAGCAAGGCTTCTGCTATTACAGAATCTCCGCTCATTTTTCCGAAAGAATTTATTTTGAGCGTAATGGGTCTGTAATTGTCTTTTGAAATTTTAAGTGTGTAATTCTTTTCCTTATTAATCTGAAATATCGCTTTTCCTGTTTCATCCGTAACGCCTTCAAATAATTTTTCTGCGCCTTCAAATACCTGCACCAAAGCGTAGTCTATAAGCTTTTCAGAAAAAGTATCATTGGCATTTACGATTAGTTTTAAATTAAACGGCGTAAATCGATACACATCAAAACCACCTTTTCCGCCGGATCTGTTGGAAGAAAGATAGCCGGTTTTTGTTTCATTGTCATAAATCACGCTGACATCATCACCTGCGGAATTGAGCGGTGCTGTTTGCATTAACACATCTTGCCAGACATTTGCCGTGTTTTTTGCCGTGTAAATATCAAAGCCGCCGAAACCGCCTTCTCTGTCAGAAGAAAAAAAGAGGGTGTTGTTTTTCCCATCCTGCAGTACAAATGGATTTATTTCATTTGCAGAAGAATTTAATAATTTACCCAGATTTTTAGGCGCAGACCACTTGTCTTTTACCAGCACACTTTCCCAGATATCAAAACCACCGAAACCTCCCGGCTGATTAGATGAAAAATAAACAGCCGTTCCTTCTGCATTAAATGCAGGATTCTTTAGCGTAACTCCTTCTGTGTTAAATGGAAATGATTTCACATTTAAAAAACTGCCGCCCAGATAATCTGCCGTGAAAATTTTCTCGGTCTTGCTTTTTGCTTTCTTAGAAGATGCTTTTTCATCTCTCGCAGAAAACACCAAGGTATTTCCATCTTGCGAAAAAGACAAGCCGGTGATTATTAATTTCGGAACATTGTTGTTATACGCTTTTACGGGTGGTGTAAAATATTCAAACTCCCGAATTGCCTGATAAATTTCATACGCAGGTTTTTCATCTTTGCTGTTCGTATTTTTCACCGTTACATAAACGGGGTTGGTTCTCAGCACTGCGACATTCGTTTCATCAGCAGAAGTGTTATAAGTATAATTTTCCAGTTTGTAATTATAAGACAATGCGGAAGATTTTAAAATTTTCTCACACTGATTCGCTAAATCCATTACTTTATTTACATCGCCGGTGAGTGCTGCATACATCAGATATCCGTCAAGTGCTTTTTGATATTCGCCCATTAAACGGTTCGTATTAGCATAATTAAACAAGTTCACTTTTGAGGTATTAATCAGCTGGCTTTCCTTATCATACCATTCCATTGCGGTGGCATATTCTTTTTTCTTCACATACAATTCCGCTATTTTAAAAGCATCCTGCGGGTCGCGGTTATCTCCGTAATATCTTCCTTTGTAGTACTCGATTACTTTATCGATGCCGCCGCCGGCTATCAACTTACTGATGTAGGTAGCGTCCCATTTTTTAGCAAATGACATGCTGACCATCATCATCATACCAACTATAAAAAATATTCTCTTCATATATTCTTTCTTAATGTGCTTCGAGCCAGTTATTACCAAATCCTGCAGATACTTCTACAGGCACCCGTAAAGGTAAGGCATTTTGCATTTCATGAATAACGATTTTCTGTATTTCTTCCTTTTCAGGGAGGTAAACATCAAACAGTAACTCATCATGCACCTGCAATATCATCTTAGACTGCATTTTATGTGCTAACAGTTGCTTGTGTATGTTTATCATTGCCACTTTTATCATATCTGCTGCACTGCCTTGTATCGGTGCGTTGATAGCATTTCGTTCAGCAAAGCCACGGATGGTCCAGTTGCCTGCGTTAATGTCGCGTAAATATCTTCTTCTTCCGAGCAAAGTTTCTACATATCCTTTCTCACGGGCAGACTGTATCGTGTCGTCCATATATTTTTTGATGCCGCTGTATTTGATAAAGTACTGTTCAATTAATCCGGCTGCGTCTGATCTTGGAATTCCTAAACGCTGCGCCAGACCAAATGCAGAAATCCCGTATATGATTCCAAAGTTGACCATTTTTGCCTGTCGACGCATTTCCTGGGTTACTTCTTCCAATTCAACACCAAATACATTTGCCGCAGTAGCTGTATGAATATCCAGGTTTTTTTTGAAAGCTTCTATCATATTCTCATCTTCACTCACAGATGCAACAATACGTAATTCTATCTGTGAATAATCGGCGGAAAGGATAGTATGATTTTCATCCTTTTGAATAAATGCTCTGCGGATTTTTTTACCACGTTCTGTTTTTACCGGGATATTCTGCAAATTTGGATTTACAGAGCTTAACCTGCCAGTAGCTGCAATGGCCTGATTAAAAGTAGTATGAAGTCTATGTGTTTTCGGATTAATCAGATTGGGCAATGCATCAACATAGGTGCTTTTAAGTTTGGTAAACTCACGGTAATCCAGTAATTTTTCTACAATCGGATGCTCTCCAGCCAGTTTCTGTAAGGTTTCTTCATCGGTAGAATACTGACCGGATTTTGTTTTCTTACCCGGATATTTAATCCCCATTTTTTCAAATAAAATATCCCCTAGTTGTTTAGGTGAATCTATATTGAACTGTGCACCACAGGTCGTTAAGATTTCATCTTTTAAGGCTACAATATCCTGAGAGATTTCTTTGGAATATTGTCTTAAAAAATCTGTGTCAATCTTTACGCCTTCATACTCCATTTCTGTCAGTACAGGAATCAATGGCGTTTCCACCTCATAAAATAATTTATGTAAATGTGTCTGGTCAATTTCTTTTTTAAAGACATTAAATAACTGCAGGGTTACATCGGCATCTTCTGCGGCATACTCTTTTATTTGTTCAATTGGCACATCACGCATGGTGCCCTGATTCGCCCCTTTTTTGCCAATTAATTCTGTAATGGAAACCGGAGAATAGCCTAAGTAATTTTCAGACAGTACATTCATGTTGTGCTTGGTATCCGCATCTATTAAATAGTGTGCCAGCATGGTATCAAACAAAACTCCCTGTACATCTACGTCATACCATTTCAGTACGAGCTGATCAAATTTTATATTTTGCCCGATTTTTATAATCTGTTTGTTTTCTAATAGCGGTTTGAACTGATGTACCAGTTTTTTAGCTTCCTCCTGATTGGCTGAAACCGGAATATAATAAGCTTCATGAGGCACAATACTAAAAGACATACCGACCAATTCGCAATTGTTGGCATCTACCGAAGTTGTTTCCGTATCAAAGCAAATTTTATCCGATGAGTTTAATTTTTGCAGCAGCTCATCAATTTTCTCCTGCGTATCTACCAGAAAATATTGATGTTCCGTATTACTGATATTTTTTCCGGCTTTTATTTCTGAAGCATCCGCAACATTTATCTCTTCATTTTCAGCTGTATCAAATAAAGAAGTTTGTGCTTTATCTTTGGGTGCTGTCTGTTTTTTTGCCGCCACTTCATTCACCGAATAATCTTCTCCTATAATCTTTTTTCCAAGGGTTCGGAATTCCAGATCAGCGAATATGGCGGCCAGTTTTTCCTTGTCAAATTCCTTTAAAACAAAATCATCTTCTTTCCACTCTATTGGTGCATCCGTGATAATAGTTGCCAGTTTTTTAGAAATCAATGCCATTTCCTTATGTTCGATGAGTTTATCTCTCATCGCGCCTTTTACCTGATCTATATTTTCATAAATATTCTCAATCGAACCAAACTGACGAATCAGCATCTTGGCGCCTTTTTCACCAATGCCTTTCACTCCGGGAATATTATCAACGGCATCACCCCAGAGCCCGAGAATATCTATGATTTCTTTCGGATTTTTTATTTCCCATTTCTTATTTAAGTCCTCCACGCCTAATATTTCTGCAGGCTTGCCCATGAATGGTGGCTTATGAATAAATATATTTTCCGAAGCAACTTGTCCTAAATCTTTATCCGGAGAAACGATATAACATTCAAAGCCGTCTGCTGCTGCTTTTACTGCCAGTGTACCAATTAAATCATCTGCTTCATAGCCTGCAATTTCCACTACGGGCATATTCATCGCTTTTATTATTTCTTTGATGTAAGGAATGGAAGTAACGATATCGTCGGGTGTTTCCTGACGGTTTGCTTTATAAAAATCGTGTTCTGCCTGACGGTCTGTTTGTGCAGCGGCATCAAAAACAATGGCGTAATGTGTAGGATTGTATTTTGTTTTTATTTCCCAGAGTGTGTTCAGAAAGCCTTGTATTGCGGATACATTGAAGCCCTTTGAATTAATCAGCGGTGCTTTCTGAAACGCAAAATAGGCTCTGAAAATAAGTGCGAATGAATCGAACAGATATAATTTTTTCATATTAGTTAGTTGATTGCAGAGCCTGCCAGTATTCTGCTGCTCTTCGCGTATGAGGAATACAAATACTGCCGCCTACGAGGTTAGCGATTGCAAATACTTCGTATACTTGTTCTGTGGTAACACCGGCTTCGTAGGATTTACCAAGATGGTATTTAATGCAATCATCGCAACGCAACACCATAGATGCAACAAGGCCGAGCATTTCTTTTGTCTTTGCATCAATTGCTCCGTCCGCATAGGCGTGCATATCGAGGTTGAAAAAACGGTTGAGCGTTAGATTCTTCTGCTCCAGAATTACTTCGTTCATTTTAGAACGATAGTCATTAAATTCATTTACTAAATCTGCCATAAAATAAGAAAACTATTATTTGTCTAAATTACGACAAATAATAGTTTTCTGTTTTGTTTTGAAAAAGTAAAGTTATTATTTTTTCTTTTTCGTCGCTTTGCGCGCTTGTGTCCATTCTTCGAACAGGTCAATTCCGCGGTGCATTGCATCTAAACGATCGTAGTTTAAAGAGTAGTAGATTTTTTTACCATCTCTTCTTGTACGAACAACATCAACGCCTCTTAAAATTTTCAAGTGCTGTGAAGTAATAGATTGTTCAATTTTAAGTGTATTGTAAATTACATTTACATTCACTTCTTTTTTTTCGTGGATCAACTTGATGATTTTTAATCGAAGGTGATGTGCCACGGCTCTCAAAAGCTCTGCTGCTTTCTCGATTTTCTCTGTGTTAAATTCAAAATTTTCCATAAATACTTTTTTTACAACTTAGTTCGCTACAAATATATACAAATTTTAGTCAACTATACACTAAATATATTGATAAAAATCAGGATATTCGTTGAATACATATGTAAACAAAACAAAAGCTGTAAAGTTTTAGGAAAAATTAAAATTATGTATTTAGATATTACTTTACCAGTTCTTCCAGCAATCTGGATATTTCATCCATTCTTTCATGGTCAACCGAATAATAGATAAATTTTCCGTCGCGGGAGGTTGTTACCACACCGGCTCTGCGCAGCAAGGCGAGGTGCTGAGAAGCTACAGACTGTTCCAATCTGAGTTTCACATATAAATCAGTAACGGTCATCTTGCCTTCTTTGTGAATAAGGCGTATCATTTCATGGCGCAGTTTATGGTTGACCGCGCGTAATACTAATACTGATTTGCGTAATACCTGAAAATCAATTTTCAATTCAGGGTGCATGATATTTTTGCTGTTGACTGACATGTTTTTTATTTTATTCATTTCCATTCCTGTATCCAATTATTATACCAAATACTAAGAAGGGTTTTAAAGCAAAAAGGTTGCATGCATGCAACATATTTTTAATTTTTTTATGTTAAAAATTTTTTGTTAGTTTTTTTGAGTCGAAAAGAAGGCTTTTAAGTAGTGTGGCTCAAAATATGCGACGTCTTCAAATTTTTCATTCTGAAAACTGGCATCTGCCATAGAACAAAGATCCTGAGCGCTTGGTATAAAGCCTGAAAACAGCGTTGCTTTATCATTTTTCAATATATCCGTTGCTTTTTCGGCTCCATTTCCAAATAGAAGATATTTTCTGTTTTTATCCAGCAAATCCCCAAATGTATCGTCCAGAATCAGGCTTGTAAAGGACTTTATAAGCTCTTTCTCCTTTGTATAAAAAGAAGTAAAAACCTCCATCCTGCGAGCATCTATCATAGGCACAAATTCATCAAAGCCAAGCTGATTATATCTCGTCTGAATACCTTCCACCATAGCTTCCAGCGTGGAAATACTGATTAAGGGAATATCCAGCGAGAAACAATACCCTTTTGCTGCCGCCGCCGCTATGCGTAAGCCGGTATACGAGCCTGGTCCCGCACTGATAGCCACTGCATTTAAATCAGCAAATGACAAACCCGCAGTTGCCAGTAAATCGGCAATCAGAACATGCAGCTTGTCTGCCGCTTTATTGGATTCCAGGACTTCTTTTACCGCCAGACATTCGCCATTTTTAGAAATGGCTACCGATGTAATAGCATTTGCCGTTTCAATACATAAAATATAAGAAGGAGTCTCCGGCACTGTTCTGCTTATTTTTGTGCCGTCAGCATGGATTTGTATTTTGCACCATCGCTTAATATTTCTATCGCTTTCTTTACTTCAGGATCATCTTTCAGACTGTTCGCAATTCTTCCTTTTTCATAGGTATAACGACTTGCTATTTCCTGCTCCAGCAATCGTTTGATTTCCGGTTTATTTTTCAGTAAATCTTTTGATTTATCGTGTTTAATTTGTGCTTCCAGATCGCTAATTACTTTTTGTACCCCTTCAGAATAGCTGTCATCTTTAATGCTTTTTTTCAAATCAGCGAGTTTAACTTCGCTGGAAGTTGTGTACTCATATTCTTTTCCTTTCAGGTAATCTGCAAACTGATTGTATTCTTCATCAGACATTGAAAAATTATTAGCATCTCTCAATATTGCATGGTCATGTTTATACTGATTTGCAAATTCAAAAATATGATTGTTGGTATAAAGCGCAATAGCTATCGGCGATATTTTTTGCTCTTCTGTTTTCACATCCGGTTCTATTCCGGCTCCGTCTTTTACAATTCTTCCGGATTTGGTTTTAAATTCTTTGCGTAAAGAATCCGGCAATGCACTGGCAATACCATCCGCACTTCTATGAGAATAATCTATTCGCTGTATACATCTTCCGCTTGGAATATAGTATTTGGAAATGGTAACTTTCAATTTTGACTTATAGGCAACCGGTTTGGTTACCTGCACCAATCCTTTTCCATATGTGTTTTGTCCGATAATGATTCCTCTGTCTAAATCCTGCATGGAACCGGAGACAATTTCAGAAGCGGAAGCTGAACCGGCATCAGTCAGCACTGCCAGCGGAATATCCGTATCTACAGGCTTTCCGGTAGTTGCATACTGAAAGTTAGCTTCCTGTATTTTGCCTTTTGTATTTACAATATTGGTTCCTTTATCAACGAATGTATTGCAAATATTTATCGCTTCATTCAACAATCCGCCTCCGTTGCCGCGTAAGTCTAACATCACACCTTTGAGGTTTGGATTTTTCTTTAATTCTTTTAATGCATCCTGTACTTCCTGGGCTGCATTATCTGTAAACATAGTTAGTTTGATATACCCAACTTTATCATTGACCATTCCGAAATAAGGAACGTTTTCAATTTTAATTTCTTCTCTGTTAAAAACCAGCGTTTTTTCCTCTTTGGTAATTGATTTTTTTACCTTGATGGTAATCTTAGTTCCCGGTTCGCCTTTTAACAACTGGCTTACTTCATCAGAGTTGTATTTGGTAGCCACCTTTCCGTCAATTTCCATAATCTGATCTCCGGCCTGCAAGCCTGCTTTCTGTGCGGGGTAACCTTCATAGGGGTCTGTAATCACTACGTGATCGCCCATTTTAGCAATACGCGCACCAATACCACCATATTTTCCGGTTGTTTGGAGTTGATATTCATCCAGATCAGCACCAGTTATGTAGTTGGTGAAAGGATCCAGACCATCCAGCATTCTGTTGATACCATCCGTCATTAATTTATTCGGGTCAATATCATCCACATAATAAGTGTTCAACTCTTTGTATAGTTGCGTAAACAATTCCATGTTTTTGGCAATCTCAAAATAGCGATCTTGATCGGCCGCTCTTACATTAAGCAACAAACACAAACATAGAACAGTGAATAATTTCTTCATGATAATTAATTTTAAAAATGAGTTTTTACAGATGCTCGTTTAAATGAACTTTAAAACTACTAAAAATAGTATTTACGAATGGTTAAAAAATATAAATAAACTATGGAACCGGGTCATAACCGCTGCCGCCCCAGGGATGGCAGGATAAAATTCGCTTTGCTGCCAGATATCCACCTTTGAATAAACCGTGTTTTTGCAATGCTTCAATGGCATAAGTAGAACACGACGGCTGGTAACGGCATTTGTTTTCTCCCAGTAACGGAGACACTGAATACTTGTATACCTGTATCAGTAAGACAAAAGGGAAAATCAGTATTTTTTTTAGCGTCAACATTATGTGCTTTATGTTTGGTTTATTTTAAAAATCAATGACAAGTTTAATTTCTATGTATAAGATTATCAGAATAATACAGACATTATATGTGCATTTTTTATGACATCAGTCTTTATTTGTACCCCTGATTAAAAAACCAATTACCTAATTTCATGTGTATAATCATGCGACAAAGCAAATGCGAACATCTAAGATACTATCCTTTTTAAAATTAATAAGCATACTCCTTATTTTAATTCCCACAAGGTTAATTTGTCAAAACACCAGTTATATCAATTCTTTTGATTACAAAAACATCAATACACAAACATTAGTTCCGGTACAAGGTTTAGGCAATGACCAGAAACATATCTTCAGTATTTTAAAACACAGTTTCGAAATTCAACAAATCGTTAACTATCCAAAAGACACCTTATTTTCGTGGAAAGGGCTAAAAGGCAATAAAGCAATCTATTCTGCAGATTCTCTTCTATTGTTTTTTATCAGACCGGATGATACCATCCGACGACCGTGTATTCTATTAACACACGGTAATAATGCCAAATTCAGGAGCAGCTGGTACGAACAAATGAATTTTTATGCAATTGACCTGGCCATGCGTGGATATGCAGTTGCATATTATGAGAATCCCAGCAGTTTTGAATCCAGCAATAAAATGACTTTTGCCAATACACGAAATGCCTTTTATAATGGTTTTCAATCAGCTGTTGCCGCATCTGTTTATATCACACAACATTCAACATCTTTACACATTGATACTTCAAAACTATTTTCAGGCGGCCATAGTTTTGGTGCTTTTTGTGCATTATCACTTGCCTTTGCAGATAGCGGACAGAATTTCAAGGATACACTTTTCAGCCGTCAGGGAAGTTTTGAAGCGAAGGCGCTTTATCCGACAGTTCCCTTTTCAAAAAACATAAAACGAACATATGTCATTGGCGGCGGACTTCCAAAAGATGACACCCTGGAAACCAACAATAGCAAAATGGGTGTATTTATTGATGAAAAAGACAATGGATTGTCTGTATTGTTTTTACATGGCAGAAAAGACAATCTTGTTTTATTTGATATTACAAAATTTGGAACAGCCGACACGGTTGCTTCTTACTTTTATGCTGAAGGTCCACGTGCTTTACTCAATAATATACAAGCTGCTAACTTAGATATTTCGGCAATGCTATTTGTCAACTGCAATGGCTATCATCCTTTTTTGAATACTGTTTGCAGTGACAACAACACCAATTGTATTCAACAGTATCAATGGCCGTATTTAAATGAACCGCCGGACAGTATAACGAGTTCAAGTCCTTATTTTACGAATAAGCAGAATGACACCTTGCTGCATTATTTTGCTTATATGGCAACACAGGTTGATGATGTAGATTTTATCATTGCCGATTTTCTGCAGCCCGCCGTTCTGCATACACCTTCTGTCTTTGCCAATAGTGTATATTTTTTACAACCGCAGGATACTTTTACCTATGCGAATCCGGGTGGATATTATATTTTCAGAGATACAGATTGTGAAGGCAATGCAATCGTCATTACGAATACGCACGAAAATTCTGTTGCAAAAAACATCGTAATTCTTTTTCCAAATCCATCCGGTAATATTATCAACTTTAAATCAACAGAATTGATACAAAACATACGTATTTATTCTTTATTAGGTGCATTGCTTACAGAAATAAACAACGCTGATTTTCAACAACAAATTAATGTACGCAATTTTAGCAATGGCGAGTACAGTTGTATGATTCTGGTAAATAATGAAATTATTACGAAAAAGATTCGTGTCATTCGTTAAGAAGCTTCTTCAGCAACTGCGTCACCGCTGCATCCACTGTTTTAAAATCGGCTATAGATTTCGCATGATAGCTGAGCAGTAAAACTACTTCTTGGTTTTTTTCCTGTAAGGATTTGTAAAATTCGGGTTTTTGCAGCCGCACACTTTCGCGCATTAACCGTTTCAAACGGTTGCGGTCGGTAGCATTTGAAAATGATTTCTTAGGTGCGGAAAAAGCAAATTGCGCCGGAAAGGCGCAATCTAAACTCATTGATTGAAAATATATTCTTAAAGTTGGATTCTGAACAAAGGTCTTATTGCTGAAAAGCTCGTCAATACGTTTTTTGCTTTTCAGGCGTTCATCTTTCGTGAAGCTAAGCCGTTGGTGTTTATCTGTTCCAGCTATTATTTTCCTTTTCTTTCGTCAGAAATTGATAATTTTTTTCTTCCTTTAGCACGACGCGCGTTTAATACCGCACGACCACCTTTGGTTGCCATACGCTCACGGAAACCATGCTTG
>JADLAJ010000045.1 GCA_020848255.1 Chitinophagales bacterium | reverse complement strand
GAAGAATTTATTGCCGAGCATTCAACACCTGATATCGTGGTGGTGGATCCACCGCGTGCGGGTTTGCATGAGAAAGTAATCAACGTGTTGCTGGAAGCTGCACCGAAAAAAATTGTGTATGTAAGCTGTAATCCGGCAACGCAGGCTCGCGATGTGATCTTGTTTTCAGAAAAATACAAGGTTACCAAATGCCAGCCGGTCGATATGTTCCCTCACACTTTTCACATTGAAAATGTGGTATTGTTAGAGTTGAAAAGTTAATCTCTTATTTCAATAAAGATTTCAGTTTTTGCAGCATCAGCTGATTGTTTTCCTGTGCGAAAGCGCTTTTGATATCGCGTTTCTCATCGTTGGTTAAATGCCAACTCATGGAGGCTTTCTTGCGCTTCTTCGTCTGGTCGTAATTAAAATTCAGCACATTAATATCCGTTGAACTCGAATTTTCCAGATATGCCAAACTCACATCGGAATTATAATCCTGCAGCAAAATAAAATTATTAAAGATACTTCCTACCGGCGACAACAATTCCGATAAATACGTTTGCTTTTCGTTTACATCAAACTCACGTAGTTTATTATCTACGCGCAATGTAATAAAAATAACCCCGCTCGTGTTAGCATCAATCCATTCTTTAAACACACTGTAAAATCGGGTAGACACAGCCAGTCCTGAATTTTCACGAATACCCGCATCCATTGCTTTTATCTCCGGATTAGTAGGCAAATAAACCGCCGGCATAATATACGGATACGTTGCATTCGTACGCAAGGCATCTATAAAATTTAAATTACGAGCTCCTTTGTCTTTAAAAAAACGATTGAATTCAACGGCATCCGTTGACATATCATCTACATAGCCCTTAGAATTCTTTATATACGGTTTTATAAGGTAAGAAACAGACTGCGGTGAAAAAAACAGGAATCGCTGGTCGTTAATGATGGTAGCACCCACAATCATCATAGGGATCATGGCAGATTGTTCCGGTTTTTTATAAGCACTCATTAACTTATCCATCGTGTAATTCGTGTTTTCATTCAGCTTTTTATCAAACATGTAAGCTCTGTCTTTTTTGTAACTGAAGCCTTTGTAATTGAACGTTTGCCATGGATAAAAAATATCGTTGGTAGCAATGGAAGTAGCCATCCCGTTCAGCAAATCTTTACCTGCGTCTTCCAAATAAACTGTATCCAGATAATTTACTTTTTCATGTGTTTTTGAACGCAGGTATAATTCCCGAAAATAAGCGGCACCAATCATCCCGCCGGAAGCACCGGTCATTAAGACGGTATGGTCGAATAATTTTTTATTCGTTTGTTTTTCCAGTTCCTGCAGTAAATGAAATGTCCAGTAGGTTGCTTTCAAACCACCGCCGGCGGTATTAATCAATATTAACTTTGGTTTTGTTTCACCATATTTGTTCAATACATTGCGATGCCAGTTATCCAGTATTTTCTGAGTAGCTGCAATATCAGCATTGACCATATTTTTATTGACTGCATTGTTTACTGCTTCATTGTTGTATTCTATTTTTTTTGATGCATAATCTAATCCGTACAACCGATGTTTGTAAACCACTAAATCATATTGCGTCAAAATATTTAAAACAATAAAAAAAGCAATAAGCACCATAGTACGCCAGGTGCGAAACCAATAGGATGCGAATGAAAAAAACACCACAAATATGGAAAAGGTGAGAAATATGGCAGAACTCGCAGGCAATCTAAAGAAACGAATATCCATTAATTTACCGAAAGCAATTAAGCCAATAATTGCCAGAAATTGAAACAGCAATGCATTTCTATGATGCTGAAACAAGACTCTGTCTACTAACTTTCTATCATAAAAATCTACTTTGCGCACAAAGCTGATATTAAAAGGAAAACGCAGAAAGGTATCCACACGCCATTGAGTGTGGTCGTTGTTATTTACCTGTAATTTATCAAGCTTTATTCTTTTACCAACTAACGATTCTTTGGCTTTATCAGTAAGTTTTCCTAAAAATGTTTCTACATTATGATTGAAAAACACAAAAAACAAACTGGTGAAAATTACCATTAATAAATTTCCAGCCAGCAGCGCAAATACGTTCAGCACAATTTTTCCGGCAGGCAATAAGGCTTCTGCATGCTGGAATTTCACCAGTTGAATAATGTAAATAACTGTAAATGTTAGCGGAATTAAACTATTATTTAGACAGAATTGCACAAACGGATTTACCAGTGATGCCAGAAATTCAAAACGATAACTGTTCAGCACATAGAACGACATATTCCAGGCCATAAAAAAACCACCCATCGTAAACCCTACAATCAGAAAAGACAGAAAATTGACATTGCCCAGATATTCCGGATCCAGAAATAACAAAGGAATCCCGTAACTCGCACCAAAGAGCTGCAACACCGACATAAACAGAATCATCCAGAATAACAAAACAAACAAATGTTTTTTGACGTGCACAATTAGCAGCTGTACAGGAAAACTGTAGAAGGCATAACGCAGGTATCTTGAAAATTTATTTTGCACTTTTACAAATTACAGTAAATAACACTTATCCGAAAAGAATGTTATAAAAAAAATATGCATTATTGAAAAATGTACGCACCACAATCAGAAGTACTTCCGGTTCTCGAAAACCCATTAATATCGACTGGTGGAAAATTGGTGGTACTGAAACTTCTGCAAGGAGAAGTGGCTTTCAGATTAAAATTATTCTTGAAGATATCCTTAAATTGCGGGTCTTCCGCTTTACAATCTGTAAACACTGATGTGCTTAAGGGTGTTTTCGTTTTCACCACACATTTATCAAAAGTCAGGTTAACGACAGTCGGATTTTCCGTAACATCATCTTTCACAATCTCCTCTTCCAAAGTGCCGTACATAATGCAATTTTCAAACGATGCTGATGCGGCGTCAGCAAAAATATACGTTGTTTCGCCTGTCTTAAAATAATCATTGATAAAGAATGCCGGGTCTTTGGAATGGGAAACATAAGCAGAACTTCTGGCATAAAATGTACAGTTTAAGAACTGATACTGACCACCATTATATAAACCCACTACATTCTTGCCGCAATTATAAATCAAAGTATTTTCTGCATAAATTTTTCCAAGGAATCCGAATAAACCGTAAAATGCGTTGTTATAAATTTTTGAATTTTTAATAGAAACTTCCGGTGCGTTTGCAATACTCATGGAGAGCAATTCATCAGCAGATCTTACATTCCCGACATTGATGCCATAGGAAGAGTTGCGCATATTCAGGAACTCCAGATTTCCGCGGCTGCCGCGTAAAAAGAAAACACCGGAGTATTGTCCCGGAAAATCATCGTACAGCCTGTCAGCAATGTCTTTATCATTTCTCACACCGCGAAACGTCACCATATTTGACGTATCTGTACCCAGTACATTCAGTTCGCCTTCCACCAGCAATGCCGCACCGCCGCCGAAATAAACATCACAACCTTTGTTAATAGTAAGTGATACACCCGGTTTTATTTGCAGGTAATTTAAAATAACATATGGCAAATTATCATCCCAAACTGTATCCGTTTCCAAAGAATCGCCATTGAAAAAATGTGCATTTTGTCCGTAGGCATTGAGTTGCACCTGTTGTAAAATACCATTCGTTAGGAATTCAATAGAATCTTCAATAATAAAAGGAAGGTTGGCTGCATTTGGATTCACGGTAACTTCTGCAAACACATAAATGCTGTCTTTAGCTGGGATTTCAATATCATTAAATGAAGTACCAGCGTCGCCATCTATATTTATTCTGTAAGATGAGGAAGCACCACCTGCCAAACGGATATTCGAAATTTTAATGGATTGTTTTTGAGTATTTCTAATAGTGAAAAATTTTGTTGTGGAACCTAAGCTTGTAAACAAGGTATCAAAGGTTAATGTATCTGTAGAAAATGAGATGCCAGACGATGTATTGAATTGTTCTTTTTTACAGGAAGAAGAGCAAACAGACAAAAATAAGCAGATGCTTAACAGAATCTGAAAATGAGGTAATTTGTTCCGAAAACTTTCGGGATGAAAATGTCTGTTTTCCATACTGTAAAGATACATTTTACTTATTATTTTTTACTTACGACTAACCACTTCACTACTTAAGACTAATTTACATCGCAAAAGCCACCGTAGCAATACTTACTTTGCAGTCAGCACTCTGTAGAAGTGTTTGTGTACAGGCTTCCATTGTGGCACCGGTCGTTAACACATCATCTACCAGTAAAACATGTTGATGTTCCAGTTGTTCTGGTTGCTTAACGACAAATGCTTTCTCTACATTTTCCCAGCGTTCCGTTCTGGTTTTTCTCGTTTGTGTTTCTGTATTGATATCTCTTGCTAATACATTCGTCATTAATTCAACATTTAAGATTTCGTTCATTCCTTCAGCAAATAATACGCTTTGGTTGTAGCCCCGCAAATGCTGTTTCTGCGGATGCAAAGGAACAGGTACAATAGCAGTAACGTCTTTCAGGTATGGATTATTTTGTAAACGTTCACCGAAAATACGACCAATATGAACAGCCAGCTCTTTTTGTTCATTGTATTTGATATTGTGCATGATATTTTGCACCTTTTCTCCTTTGGAAAAGAACAATAAAGAAGTGGCAAATTCCAGATTTACCCTGCCGTGAAATATTTTTTCTACCGGATTTTCTTTGATGGCTTCAAAGTTGGTGAATGGCAATTCCAGCCGACAGTTAAAACACAAATGCTCCTCTCCTTTTACCAAGGGGACATCGCACCCGCCACAAATTTTCGGATAAAACAAACGATAAAAATCGAGTGGATATTCTAATAGTGATTTCAAGATTTATGGATTATACATATCAATAGTAAAAATATTCTGATAAGTAGCAACATCAAAATATCTGTTATTATCTAGTTGCACATTCATTTTTAAATAAGATATGCCACCAATACTGAATTTATTTTCATTAATGATAAAGTCGTCATCCCAACTGATTGCATTCATATCTATATAATAAGACAACAAAGTACCTTTATACATCACTTTCATTGTAAAACGTATATTATTATCTATTGAAATTCTACTGTTAACACCATTATTATGGTCACGTGAAGAACCTTCAATATATGCATCCATTGTTATTTCTTTAACATAGATACTATCAGACAAATTGGGTACATATTGTGTATTCAAAGTCAACTTACCTCTGTACATTAATTCCGCGTCGTTATTTTCCAAATAGCCTTTAAAGGTTCCATTACTGCCAGCACAAACCTTATAATCTGTTTTAATAGGCTTAGTGACTGCAAAAACAGAATCTGGTGTATTATGAAATTTCAGGTTGTATAAATAATAAAATAATGTACCTATTTCCACATTTGTATACGTGTATTCAACGTATGTTTCTGGAATTGGCTCAGATTCATTACACGAACAAATGCCTATAAAAAATAAAAATAAAAAGATTATGTTTCGAGTTATCATTTTCATAATTATTTACAATATATGCAAATATACTTATTTAAAAAAGAAAATAATGAATGAATATTTGGAACATTTATTTTATTAAAACTGATATTTTTCTAAAACAACTTCTTATAAAACTCCGCTACTGTTTTTACTAAATTAATTTCTGCTTCACTGTTGCTTACTTTCTGGTTGTATTTGGAAATAAATATTTTCTCATAGCCTAATTTACCGGCTTCTGCCACGCGTTGCTCTACTTTATTCACGGCGCGTATTTCACCGCTCAATCCTACTTCCCCACTGAAGGAAAATTTATTACTGATGGCTACATCTTCATATGAAGACAATAAAGCTGCCACCACAGCTAAATCTACCGCAGGGTCTTCCACACGCAAACCGCCGGCAATATTCAGAAACACATCTTTTGCACCAAACCGAAAACCGCAGCGTTTATCCAGCACGGCTAATATCATCCCGAGTCGGCGCAAATCATATCCGGTAGCACTGCGCTGCGGCGTGCCATATACCGCAGGCGAAACCAATGCCTGCACTTCTACCAGCAAGGCGCGCATGCCTTCCATCGTCACGGCAATTGCCACGCCACTCACCTGCTCGTCGCGCTGTGTAATCAACAACTCCGAAGGGTTCGTCACAGCACGCATCCCGTCGCCGCGCATTTCGTATATACCTAATTCAGCCGTAGAACCAAAACGGTTTTTCTGTGTACGCAAAATGCGGTAATTATAATTTCTATCACCTTCAAACTGCAATACGGTATCCACCATATGTTCCAGTAATTTCGGCCCTGCTATTGTGCCTTCTTTTGTGATGTGTCCCACAATAAAAACAGGTAGATTATTACGTTTTGCATATTGCTGAATGACATGTGTTGCTTCGCGGATTTGCGAAACACTTCCTGCTGCAGATTCTATCAGCGAGGTTTCCAGTGTTTGTATGGAATCTATTACCAGCAACTGTGGCTGAGTCGCTTCTATCTGCTGCATGATGGACTCCACAGATGTTTCTGTATATACCAGAATCTCCGCATTGGTTTGTTTAATTCTGTCGGCACGCATTTTCAACTGTTGCTCACTTTCTTCTCCCGAAACATAAAGAGTTTTTAAGCCTTTTGTTTGCAGAACCACTTGTAACAGCAAGGTAGATTTTCCGATGCCGGGTTCACCGCCTATTAAAATCAAAGAACCCGGAACGATACCGCCACCAAGCACACGGTTCAACTCCGAATCAGACGTTATGATACGCTG
>JADLAJ010000044.1 GCA_020848255.1 Chitinophagales bacterium | reverse complement strand
CTTAGGGCAGGCTTGGAGATGTGTTTTGAATAATTTACATAGCGCTCTTTCAAAAAACTCTGAAGATATTTCCAGGCGTAGGTTTCACCGCCGGGCTGAAAATGTTCGTTCGTAGTTGTTATGGCTTTATCCAGTGCAGGACCTTTTACTGATTGATAAAATGAGTCTTCCAGACTGAATACGTTCAGTTTGTGTTCGTCAATTATTTTGGGCGTTTCCTGCATTTTTTGTTTCCATAGCTGCTCCCAGTTTTTTCTGGATTTTAGTTTCCGGATGACTCCGTTGTTCTGGTATTCTTTCCAATCAATGGCATGCTCCTTACAAAACTGCTGAACGGCAATGTCTCTGTCATACGTTATTTTATTACCGGTTTCCTGATGCGAAAAAATAGTTTTGATGGTATACTTTTGGGTAAGTTTTTGAAAAACGGAAATTACTTCTTCGTGAAAAATATATAGCTGTGCATTCAGGTTGCTGAGCTTTGATTGCATATCCTGAAGGGACTGATATATAAATCGCCAGTGCCGTACATCACTGTCATCGTAATTCATAACGGATGGCTCGAAACAATATAGCAACAGGATTGGCAGGGATTGTTGTTGTGCGGCATATAAAGGCGCATGGTCTGTAAAGCGTAAATCCCGTTTAAACCACACAATTACAATATCCTGTTTTGTATTCTTTTTCACACTCCTTAAATAAATGGTTTTGCATAAGGTAATCGCCCGATTGATTTAGAAATAAAGTAGGCATCCAGTCCCTGACTGATTAATACATCTGCATCTGATAATGCGACATATCCGTCTGTTTCTATCAGTGCGGCATCTATTTCTACTTGCAGGATACTGCCGATAATCAGTATGGTGCCATTTAGAGGAATAGGAATGCATTCTTCCAGTTGCAGCGCAATTTTTACTACAGCATCTTCCACAAAGGGAGCGGAACAAGATGGTTGATATTGTTCTTTAAATCCGACTTTTTCAAACTCGGAGATTCCATTGTCATAGCGGGCAGAGGTCTGATGCGCTTTTTCATATTGCGCAGATGTTACATAGTTTAAGGTGTATTGTTTGGTGTCGAGTATGTTTTGCAGCGTATCTCTCGGAACAAAGTCTGGTCTGCTGATGAGTCCGAATAATGCCGGATTTGCACCCAGGTGTATCAATGAATTGAAAATAGCGAGGTTGGTATTTCCGTCCGCAGATTTTGTACCGACCAGTACTGCCTGCCGAAAACCTGCCAGTGAATTGATGAACACTGCCCGGTAGCGTTGTTCAGCCTGTTCTATATTTTCTTTGGTTAAAATCATTTGCCGTATTTGTTTGATAAATGGGTTGCAACTTTTTTCCAGTAAGCAAAAAAGGAAGGATAGTAGCCTGTGATTTTTTCTGCAATCCAGTCTCTGGATTCTTCTGTACCGCGGTAGCCGATATTGAACGGATGCTCTTTGTAATAAATGTTTTCGATGGAATAATTATCCAGCAAAGATTTAAAGGAACCCACGTATAGCTGCATATCCGGTATGTTCTTACTCAAGGAAAGCATAAAATCCATGCATTTTTCACTGATTGGATATTTTACAAAAAAATCAGGTTCCACTAAAAGAATTCTGTTGCCCGGTTCATCTTTATGCCATAACGGATCGAGGTTGTAATAGTTGTAAATGAAGGTAGGCAGATTAGGATCTATCTGAATGAATTCGCTTTCAGGTAAAGTGGTTTCAAGCATTATTGTTGTTGTATCGGATAATACAAAGGGAGTCTCCATTTTTTCCAGTTCCTCATAAGATGTATCCAGATATGTTTGCACCTGCTGTGTGTTGGTATATCGGTTGATGTTTTCCTGATTCGCGAAATATTTTTTACTGCTGTTGGCGCCCGCCACCCATTGCCAGCTGCAGGCATTACTTGCCCAGTCGCCATCCAGTAAGTGATAATACATCCATCGCGCGGGAAGCAGCCAGTGCGATGGTGCGCTATTGCAGACTAACGAGGCGGTGTACATCCTGCAATGATTATGCATGTAGCCGCTTTGATAGAGTTGATGAATAGCAGTATCAATACCTTCAATTCCGGTAGATGCATTTAAAACAGCTAAAGGTATTTCATAGTTTGAAACGGGTGTTTGTGCCTGTTTAATATCAGTATTTACGTCTCTTGTTTGCGCCACGCGTTGAAAATAATCGCGCCAGCAAAGTTCTTTAACAAAAGATTCTATCTCCTGAATTGTATATCCTTTTGCCATCACCCTTTCCAATACCTGTTTGGTGCTGATAACACCGCGTGAAATGTAAGGCGATAAATAAGTAACTGCCCCCTGCACATAATTTCTGGTATGGCCGTATTGTACCGGATCTATCCGGTTTACTTGTTCATGTATGGCTGTATAGTCTGTGGTAAAATGCAAATCCATTTATCGCTTGCTTATATTTTTCATTCAACTGAATGGATCACTGATTTATCTATATATGTGATTAATTTCGGGTTGTATGTCATGATTGTATTATTCTGCTTTTAAAATCTAAATTTGTTTGATATTGATTCTGTTTTGCAAAGTAGTTAAATCAATTCAAATCCACGACATTGATATATTTAAAAATTTAGAATATAATTATCATCCTAACTACAAATATTTGATTACACTAGTTTTTATTAAAATAGGTTCATTTTTAGAAATGATAATAAGTCATTAATTTTTAATGATGTATAATATAATCGTTTGTTTTATTGTGTTACGTTCATGATTTATATTGCTTCAGAAGGTTGTGAATTGATTTAGGAAATGTACATATTTGTTTTATTACCTTGAAAACAAGTATTGCAAGTATTTGTTCAGGATATGTTTAATATTCAACTTTTAAAAACATAAAAAATACTTAATGAATTTGTTATGATAGTCTTTTTTATTACCTGAATTAGTATTGTAATTATATTTCTTACTTCGCAACACTATTAATTGAATACTTGTTCAATTAAATATACCTTAAAATAAGCCAGACCGCCATAACGCACAAATATCCATAGTGAGTGCTACTGTAACATGTACCAAAATACCAGTAAAATGGAATTGGTATTCAAACTTAAAAAGCCCAACACACAGCCGGCAACAATGGTGCCCAGAGTTTCAGGCATGGGTTTGCCAAAATGTATCATGCAGTAGGGAACTACCGCAAACAATACAGAATAATATCCAAAGCGGTGTTTTAGGCCGTGCAGCAAAAATCCGCGGAAGAAAAATTCTATGGAAATAAACTGCAAAATGTAAATGATTTCCCAGAGTAGAAAACTACTTAGCTGCGCTTTGGAGCTGATGTGGTAAAACGGATATTTATGAAGGAATGCCGGAGTTTTGGAAATAATGAACACCACCGGTAGCATAAACGCAGTCAGCAGCAAATAAATCCATTTGTGTTTGGCAATGCCTTTCAGCTGAAACCCGTAATCGCTCAAATTTTCTTTTAAAACAAGTTTTACGATAAGTGCAGGAAACACCAGAAATACCAGGATACAATTTAAGCCCCAGTTGAGTAAATTCTGCAGCTCGAAATCGTTGTTAAGCAGGGTAAGTTGCGCATATTTGCTGGCAGTGTTTTCTCCTAATATTCCTCTTATCAGTGCAAAGATTTCAGATGCGGAATCGTAGTATTCGGAAAAGACCAGCAGCACCGCCGCACTGATAAAAATCAGTGTCACTTTGCGGTCGATATTGATTTCCGGCAGGAAAAAATAGTCCTTGAAAGCAGTCAAAAGTTTATTCATGCTGTAAAATAAGCATAAATCTTTTTAGTATCGGAAAAAGCAGCAAACAGCCGGATTACCGTAAATGGCTGCCCTCAAATTACCAAAATATAAATTCCGCCTGTTTTCATTTTTAGATTTGCCAATAAAAACGTATCTTTGCACCTCAAAATCAACGAAAAGTGGTAATTCCCGACTTAAAACTCATATCCGGCAGATGCACACAGTATCTTTCCACTAAAATAGCGGAAAGTTACGGGCAGGATTTAACGCCTGTGGAAGTGATGCAGTTCAGCGACGGGGAGTTTGAACCGGTGATTACAGAAAGTATCCGCGGTTCTTATGTGTTTTGCATGCAAAGCACCTTTGCTCCGGCGGATAATCTGATGGAATTATTACTGTTGATTGACGCTGCAAAGCGTGCTTCTGCAGGTTATGTGGTGGCGGTGATGCCTTATTTCGGACTGGCACGTCAGGACAGAAAAGACAAACCGCGTGTGGCCATCGGCGCAAAGCTGGTAGCCAATATGCTGGTAGCGGCAGGTGCTCAGCGTGTAATGACGATGGATTTACATTCTCCGCAGATTCAGGGCTTTTTTGATATTCCGGTAGATCATCTGGAAGCAGATGCTATTTTTATTCCCTATATGAAACAGCTGGGACTGGAAGATATGGTGTTTGCGTCTCCGGATGTAGGCGGTATCAAACGTGCCAGAAACTACGCACGACAATTCAACGCGGAGCTGGTTATTTGCGACAAGCACAGAGCCAAAGCCAATGAAATTGAGTCGATGCGTTTGATTGGAGATGTGTCCGGCAAAAATGTTATTCTGGTAGATGACTTAATCGATACGGGTGGTACGCTTTGTACAGCTGCCAATCTGATTATGGAAAAAGGAGCAAAGAGTGTGCGTGCATTGATTACACATCCGGTCTTATCAGGAAAAGCCTACGAAAAAATTGAAGGTTCTTCCTTAACGGAATTAGTGGTGTGCGATACCATTCCGCTGAAACAGCAAAGTTCAAAAATTAAAGTGCTTTCGGTAGCGCCCTTGTTTGCAAGAGCTATCAGAAATGCACACGAGTATAAATCAATTAATTCATTATTCATTCAAAAAAAGTAATTTTTATGCAAACCATTACCATTAGCGGAAAAGCAAGAACAAGCGTAGGAAAAGTAGCCACCAAGGCAGACAGAGCTGCAGGCAACATTCCATGCGTGATGTATGCGGGAAACGAGGTGGTGCACTTCACTTCAACTCTGTCAGAGTTGAGAGGAATCCTGTACACGCCGAAATTTTTCAAAGCCATCTTAAACATTGACGGCACAACACACGAAGCGTTGTTGAAGGATGTACAGGCACATCCTATTTCAGAAGAAATTCGTCACGTAGATTTTCACAAACTGACACCGGGTGTTCCCGTTATCGTTGAAATTCCAATCAAAGTGGTTGGTTCATCTCCGGGTGTTAAAGAAGGTGGTAAATTATTAGTGAAAGTGAGAAAGGTGAAAGTTAAAACGACACCAGAAAACTTAAAAGACACCATCGAAGTGGACATTACTCCATTAAAATTGGGTCAGTCTTTCAAAGTTAGAGACATCAAGGAGCCAAACTTTGAAATTTTAAACTCCATGTCTATTCCTTTGGTTTCAGTAGAGATTACAAGAGCATTGAAATCTGCTGCTACGGATGCTGCAAAAGCAGAAGCATCAGCTAAGAAAAAATAGTCAATGACGATTGATTGTGTAAGGTCGGAGTGCAAACTCCGGCCTTTTTTTGTTTATATGTTGAACTGTTTGTGGATGAATTGCTTATGATTTTTGTAAGGACATCATTATATTTGTATAACGTAACCAAAATCACCAAATGAAATACTTTATCTCGTTGCTGTTTAGTATAGCAATACTAAATGGTTTTTCTGCTAATCCTTTATGGCAGAATATTAGTTCCAAGCAAGTTCAGGTTGCAGGAGAACGCAAAATTATTCCACAAAAAGGTGCTGTATTACAATTAGACGATGCCGCGTTTCGTTTCTTGCAACATAGCATTCCTGCAGAACAAAGCGGTCGCCATATAATAATGTCGCTGCCTTTGCCGGATGGTTCTCTTGCGGATTTCCGTGTATTTGAACGTACCTGCATGGATCAAGGTTTGGCCGACAGATATCCGATGATTAAAACGTATCAGGCTATCAGTGTCAATCATCCTTCCGTTACAGCAAAGCTGGATTACACTCCGTTTGGTTTTCATGCCATGGTATTTACCAATGAAGGGGTTTATTTTATCGACCCGTATACCAATGTGAATACCGGTTTTTATAACTGTTATTATAAGAAAGATTATGTCCGTACCAATATGGAGTATTCTGTTTGCGGAACTAAAACAGCCACAGATATTGATGAAAATGATCCAGCCGCTGCCAATCGCTTAATTGGTACAGATCCAGGTACAACGAATGTTGTTTTGGATAGCAAGATTCGTACATTCCGCCTGGCATTGGCTTGTACCATTGAGTATGCAGCCGCAGTTGGCGGACCATCACCTACCAAAGCAACTGTTTTGGCGGCCATGATCACTTCGCTGAACAGAGTAAACGGAGTCTATGAAAAAGAATTGTCTATTCATATGAACCTCGTTCCCAACAATGATACATTAATTTTTATTACCAGCGATAGTTATACTAATAATAATGGGTTTACGATGCTTGGGCAAAATACGACTGTATTGAATGCCAGAATTGGAAGTGCCAATTATGATATCGGTCATGTATTTAGTACGGGTGGAGGCGGAGTTGCCGGTTTGGGTGTTGTGTGTTCGGTGGATAAAGCAGAAGGAGTTACCGGTTTGTCGAACCCGGTAGGTGACTCGTATGATATAGATTACGTGGCTCACGAAATGGGACATCAGTATGGAGGAAATCATACCTTTAATGGAAATACTGGCTCTTGCTCGGGGAACAGAAATTCTTCTACAGCTTATGAAGTTGGAAGCGGAACGACTATCATGGCATATGCAGGAATTTGCACCGGCAATAATCCTCAACAAAATTCTGATGCTTATTTTCACAGGGTAAGTCTTCAGGAAATATTTAATTACATAAGCACAACTTCATGTGCAGTAGAATCAACGCATTCTGCTACTCCGACCGTTACCGAATTTACAAATACATATAATATACCTTATAAAACAAGTTTTGAAATCAGCGCATTTGCTACGAGTGGTAACAGTAATCCGATTTCATATTGCTGGGAAGAATATGATTTAGGACCTGCTGGTAACTGGAATGCTACTAATAATACAGCAGCACCAATTTTCCGTTCTTTTATTCCAACTGAATCAAATACAAGAGTATTCCCAAGATGGGATAGTCTGATAAATAATAATATAAAATATTTAGGTGAAATATTGCCGGAAACAACCAGAAATGTAAAATTTAGATGTACCGTAAGAGGTATTGACAATAATGGCTATGGGGTATTTAATGCACCAGAGAATCAACTTATGATTAAATCAGTAACAACAACAACATTATTCAGAGTAAACAGTCAGGCAACCGCTACTACTATAACCGGAAATAGTAATCAAACCATTACCTGGGATGTAGCGGGAACAACTGCCGCACCGATTTCATGTGCGAATGTAAATATTTATTTATCGCTGGATAGTGCCAGAACTTTCCCGTATTTATTAGCATCTAATACACCCAACGACGGCACCGAGAGTGTACAGATACCAAATGTGGCAACTAACAATGCTTCTGCCCGTATAAAAGTGAAAGGCAGTGGCAATGTATTTTTTGATTTAAATGATGGCTGGATAAGAATCAATCAAGCTGTAGCTGCTAACTTCACTGTGAATAATACTGCAGTTTGCGAAGGAAGCAGTATTACGTTTACCAATGCTTCATTGGGTAGTCCGGACTCTGTAAGATGGACAATAAACGGAGGTTCTACTGTAACTTCTAATTCATCAACAACCGTAAACTCTGTCTTTAATACACCGGGAAACTTTACAGTTAGTTTAATTGTGTATAAAACAGGAATTGCAAGTACCCCTTATACAACGAATATTACGGTGACTCCTAAAAAAGTAACAGACATCAGCAGAGTAATATGTGAAGGTGAAAGTGTTACGGTGGGTACGGATGTATTTACGGCAAATGGAGATTACACCACACATTTACAAACCTCAGCAGGCTGCGATAGTACGGTGAATTTAGCACTGACAGTAAATCCTAAAAAAGTAACGGACATCAGCAGAGTAATATGTGAAGGTGAAAGTGTTACGGTGGGTACTGAGGTGTTTACGGCTAATGGAGACTATACTACACGTTTACAAACCTCAGCGGGCTGTGATAGCACGGTGAATTTAGCACTGACAGTAAATCCTAAAAAGGTAACGGATATTGTGAGAGTAATTTGTGAAGGTGAAAGCGTAACGGTGGGTACTGAGGTGTTTACGACAAACGGAAATTACACCACACACTTGCAAACTTCAAAAGGCT